>NZ_JBBIAR010000029.1:57073-112624 GCF_054185165.1 Bradyrhizobium sp. UFLA05-109
TGAAGTTCCTTGCGTCGCACGGCAGACCTTGCCATTACAGCACGGGAATAGCGAGGCAATCGCGCATCTGATGGCACCGTTCACACTCGCGCATCTGTCCGACCCGCATCTAGCGCCGCTGCCGCGGCCCAGGCTGATCGAGCTTGCTGGCAAGCGTGCGCTCGGCTACGCAAACTGGGCGCGCAACCGCCACAAATACCAGCGCCGCGAGGTGCTCGACGCGCTGGTCACGGACATGAAAGCGCAAGGCCCCGACCACATCGCGGTGACCGGAGACCTCGTCAACCTGGCGCTGAAGGCGGAGTTCGCGCCAGCGCTGGCCTGGCTCGAAGGCGTCGGTCCGCCGGATCGCGTCACCACGATCCCAGGCAATCACGACGCCTATGTCAGTGCGACACGCCAGCTTTTTGGCGAAACCTTCCTGGACTACATTGCCGGCGACGAGCCTGCGGCAAGCTTCTTTCCCGCCGTGCGCCGGCGCGGACCGGCGGCGCTGATCAGCCTGTCGACGGCGGTGCCGACAGCGCCCTTGATGGCGACGGGCACGCTCGGCCGCGACCAGCTCGCAGCGCTCGCAGAGGTGCTGGCGCGGCTTTCGCACGAGGACGTGTTTCGCATTCTCCTGGTTCATCATCCACTCAGGTCGAAGTCGCGCCACAAGCGGCTGACCGATTCGGATGCGTTGCTCGCGCTGATCAGGCAGCACGGCGTCGAGCTGATCCTGCACGGCCACGACCACGTGCATTCGACGATGTGGTTCGAAGGCCCCAACGGCAACGTGCCCGCGGTCGGCGTGCCGTCGGCCTCGGCGCTGGCGCATGGGCGCTACCCGGCGGCGGCGTATAATCTGTTTGCCATCGAAAAGGACAACGCCGGCTGGCGCTGCGAGCAGACCGTGCGCAGCCTGGATCATGGATTGCAGGTTCGGCAGATCAAGCACGTGCGGCTGGTATGATGGACACTGTCATTCCGGGGCGTGCGAAGCACGAGCCCGGAATGACGATGGGAAGGATTCGCGCGCGCCTTCACCAACTTTGCAGGCTCGCGTACAGCGCGACGCCGAACAGGGCCGCGGCGCCGAGGATGAAGCCGAAAACGAACGGCCAGATGCGTGAGCGAGGCGGCTTCTCCGGCTCCGCCGCCTTGGGGTCGGGCGGCACCACCATCGCGCGCTCACGCTCGATCATGCGGCGGGCGACGTAGTCCGTCACCGCATCGACGATGTCAGCCGTGTCGTGCGACTCGGCGAGCACGATCCGGCCGAAGCGGGTATCCTGGACGAAGCGGTACATCCGCTTGTCGCGTCCCATCATGATCTGGGCGACGACGTCGATCCACAGCCGCGGCGTATCGCCCTGGCTGATGCCGCGGTCGAACAGGTCGATCTGCTCCGGGACCTGCGAGAACAGGGGATCGAGCGCGTCGTTGAGGATCTCCAGACGCGCAACCTCGGCGTCGCGCAGGTCGACCACGACGCCGGTCCGGTCGGCGGCCTCGATCCGCGCCCGGAGCAGCGCATCGCGCAGCCGCACGGTGCGCGGTTGAGGGACATTGGTCCCGGCGATCTCGGGCTCAGACATGGTTCGGCTCCTGGACGAGGTCCGTTAACCTATCAGCAACCATGATCGCCGCAAAGGCCGTACAATTCCAGACACTTACGAGCCCGGAGCAGAGTTTTCCCTGTCCCAAAAACAGACGATCCCACCCGGGGTAGAGCCCGGATGGGACCGTCCGTCCTTGGACGTCTTCTTCTATTGGGCCGGCAGCAACGCCTTTAGGCTGCCGGAGCGCGGTGCGGCTCTTCGACGATGGAGAAACGAACGCCGGCCTTGTGGCGGTTCTCTTCCGACACTTCGCGCCAGCAGTCCTCGGCCTCCTTGCGGGACTTGAAGGGGCCTTTGACCTGGGCCGAGCCTTCCACGAGCTTGTGGAAGTTCATCGAGCCGAACTCGCCGCCGATCACCCAGAAATTGCTGCCTTTGGTCATTGTCAGTCTCCTCAATTCCACCGTTAGCCGAACTGGTTCATCGTGTTGTGGGCGCCACCCGCCTTCAGGGCAGCCTCGCCGGCGAAGTACTCCTTGTGATCGTCGCCGATGTCGGAGCCCGCCATGTTCTGATGCTTCACGCAGGCGATACCCTGGCGGATTTCGGCGCGCTGGACGTTCTTCACATAGCCGAGCATGCCCTGCTCGCCGAAGTACTCGCGTGCGAGATTGTCGGTCGAGAGCGCCGCCGTGTGATAGGTCGGCAACGTGATCAGGTGGTGGAAGATGCCGGCGCGCTTGGCCGAATCCGCCTGGAAGGTGCGGATCCGCTCGTCGGCTTCCTTCGCCAGCGGCGTGTCGTCGTACTCCGCCTTCATCAGCTCCGCACGGTTGTACTTGCTGACGTCCTTGCCGGCTTCCTTCATCGCGTCATAGACCTGCCAACGGAAGTTGAGCGTCCAGTTGAACGACGGCGAGTTGTTGTAGGCCAGCTTCGCGTTCGGAACCACCTTGCGGATCCGGTCCACCATGCTGGCGATCTGCTCGATATGCGGCTTCTCGGTCTCGATCCACAACAGGTCGGCACCGTTCTGCAGCGAGGTGATGCAGTCGAGCACGCAGCGATCTGCACCGGTGCCGGGACGGAACTGGTAGAGATTGCTGGGCAGCCGCTTCGGACGCATCATCTTGCCGTTCTGGTTGATGATGACGTCGCCGTTGCGGGCGTTCGCCGCCGTCACTTCCTCGCAATCCAGGAAGCTGTTGTACTGGTCGCCGATGTCGCCGGGCTTGTGGCTGACGGCGATCTGCTGCGTCAGGCCGGCGCCGAGCGAGTCGGTGCGGGTCACGATGATGCCGTCTTCGACGCCGAGCTCGAGGAAGGCGTGGCGGCAGGCGCGAATCTTCGCCAGGAAGACTTCGTGCGGCACGGTGACCTTGCCGTCCTGGTGACCGCACTGCTTCTCGTCCGAGACCTGGTTCTCGATCTGGAGCGCGCAGGCGCCCGCTTCGATCATCTTCTTGGCAAGCAGATAGGTCGCCTCGGCATTGCCGAAGCCGGCGTCGATGTCGGCGATGACGGGCACGACGTGGGTCTGGAAGTTGTCAATCTTCGCGATCAGCTCCTTCTCCCTGGTCTTGTCGCCTTCCTTGCGAGCCTTGTCGAGGCTGCGGAAGATGTCGTTGAGCTCGCGGGAGTCGGCCTGACGCAGGAAGGTGTAGAGCTCCTCGATCAGGGCGGGCACCGAGGTCTTCTCGTGCATCGACTGGTCCGGCAGCGGCCCGAACTCGGAGCGCAGCGCCGCGATCATCCAGCCGGAGAGATAGAGATAGCGACGATCGGTGTTGCCGAAGTGCTTCTTGACCGAGATCAGCTTCTGCTGGGCGATGAAGCCATGCCAGCAGCCAAGCGACTGGGTGTACTTGGTGCTGTCAGCATCATAGGCCGCCATGTCGGCGCGCATCAGCGCCGCAGTGTAGCGGGCGACGTCCAGGCCGGTCCTGAAGCGGTTCTGCAGGCGCATGCGCGCCACGGCTTCGGCGGTCACGCCGTTCCAGGTCTCCTTGGTCTTGAGGAGCGCTTCGGCCGCCTCAATCTCGCTCTGATAGGAAGCCGGTCCCTGGATCGCCCGGTCGCTGATCTCACGCGGTTGGAAATTCATAGTCGTGATCCCTTCGGTGGCGACAAATCTGCAGCGGTTGATTTATCGACATTCTTGACAGTGCATTGCGAAATGCGTGGCAAGAGCTAAACGCGAAAAAGGAAACTTCGTATAGATGCCTTGTTTTTTATTGGTGATGTCATGTAACATAAGAACATGTAACAGATGTTATTTTGTAAAAATTGTAAAAGTCATAGGTCAAGGAACCTGTCCTTAACCGCTGCGGAGACCTGCAATGCCCGCCGATGCCGGGAAAAAGCTCTTTGTCGGCCCGCGCTTCCGGCGGATCCGGCAGCAATTGGGACTGTCACAGACTCAGATCGCCGAGGGGCTCGGGATCTCGCCGAGCTACATCAACCTGATCGAGCGCAACCAGCGCCCGGTGACCGCCCAGATCCTGCTACGGCTGGCCGAGACCTACGACCTCGACCTGCGCGACCTCGCGACAGCCGACGAGGACCGCTTCTTCGCCGAGCTGAACGAGATCTTTTCCGATCCGCTGTTCCGCCAGATCGACGTTCCCAAGCAGGAGCTGCGCGACCTCGCCGAGCTCTGCCCGGGCGTTACCCATGCGCTGCAACGGCTCTACGCCGCCTATACCGAGGCGCGCCAGGGCGAGACGCTGGCCGCGGCGCAGATGGCCGATCGCGACGTCGGCACGCGCTTTGAGGCCAATCCGGTCGAGCGCGTGCGCGAGCTGATCGAGGCCAACCGCAATTATTTCCCTGAGCTCGAGCAGGCCGCCGAAGCCCTGCGCGACGAATTGAACGTCCCGGCCGAAGGGCTTTACGCCGCCCTCGTGACGCGCTTGCGCGAAAAGCATTCGGTTCAGACCCGCATCATGCCGGTCGACGTGATGCGCGAGACCTTGCGGCGCTTCGACCGCCATCGTCGCCAGCTCCTGATCTCCGAGCTCGTCGATCCGCCCGGCCGCGCATTCCAGCTCGCCTTCCAGCTTGGGCTCGGCGAATGCGCCCAGCATCTCGAAACCATCATCGGCCGCGCCGGGCCGCTGGACGATGCGCCGCGGCGCCTGTTCCGCATCACGCTCGGCAATTATTTCGCCGCCGCCGTGATGATGCCCTACCAGCCGTTCCTGGCGGCGGCCGATGCGCTGAACTACGACATCCACGTGCTGGCGCAGCGCTTCAATTCCGGCTTCGAGCAGGTCTGCCATCGCCTGACGACGTTGCAGCGGCCGAACGCGCGCGGCATTCCGTTCTTCCTCTTGCGTGTCGACAATGCCGGCAACGTCTCCAAGCGCTTTTCCTCCGGCACCTTCCCGTTCTCGAAGTTCGGCGGCACGTGCCCCCTGTGGAACGTGCATTCGACCTTCGACACGCCGGACCGGCTGCTGAAGCAGGTCATCGAGCTGCCGGACGGCACGCGCTACTTCTCGATCGCGCAGATGGTGCGCCGGCCCGTTGCACCCCACCCTCTGCCGCAGCCGCGCTTCGCGATTGGCCTGGGCTGCGAGATCCGCCACGCCTCGCGGCTCGTTTACGCCGCCGGCATGGATCTCGAGAAGGCCGAGGGCACGCCGATCGGGGTCAACTGCCGCCTCTGCGAGCGCGAAAACTGCGCCCAGCGCGCCGAGCCGCCGATCACGCGCACGCTGATCCTGGACGAGACGACGCGGCGGGTCAGTTCGTTCGCGTTTAGCAACGCGCGAGAATTGTGAGGGCGGCGCCATACGCACCGCCGTCATGGCCGGGCTTGTCCCGGCCATCCACGCGCAGCGGCGGATGAGGAGAGACGTGGATGCCCGGGACAAGCCCGGGCATGACGACGGAGGATGTGGCGCGGGCGAACCGCCCAACTCCTACGCCAGCGTATGCACGATCACCGGGCCTGCGGCGGCACTGGCATGGCCCGCGAGCAGCGGGCCCAGGTCCTTTTCGATCCAGGCGATCGCGCGCCGGTTCGCCTCCTCGGCCTGCTCGAACTTGTCGAAGATGGAGATCGCGGTCACCGTGTCGTCGCCGGCATAGACCACGTAATAGGCGCGGAAGCCGTCGACATCGCTGATGATCGGAACGGCGCCTTCCTTGATCCGGCGCGCCAGCTCCTCCGCGCTCCCGCTTTTCGCCTTGGCCTGACGGATGGCGGCATACATGGAATCCTCCTTCCGGCTCGCTGATGCAGGGCCTGGTGCCCTACGGCGATGTTACGCCGAAGCGTGGGGCCGATCTACACCTTGGTTAACCCGGGACTAACCCGATCGGCGCGGTCTGCAACGAAAGATTAAGTACGCCTCAACATCGGCGCCTTAGTCTCACCCCAATCACTTTTCGCAAACAACGATGGCCTATTCTGGCGCGTGAAGTGACATCAGGGGGTTCATCATGCGCATCGCGTTGCTGCTGACCGCGACCATTGTCGGCGCGCTCTTCGCCAATCCGTCCAATGCCGGGCCGCTCGAGGCTGCGTCCGCGGACGCAGCGCAGGCGTTGCCACCCAACTTCCAGAGCTACCGCGGTTACATGTTCGACTTGTCGGAGAACTCCGACCGCAAGGACGTCGACAAGCTCACCGACAATCTGAAGCGCCAGATCGACGTCGTCGAAGGTGTCGGCCTCTCCCCGCGCGTGCTGCGCTTCTTCCACACCGTCCCGATCATCGCGAGCGAACTGGCCTGCCTCGACGAAGGCGCCGCAACTGCGTGTTACGGCCGGGTCACCCCGAACGTGGAGCGCCACGTCCCGCGCACGCTGACGGTTTGGGACCATGACAAGCAGCGATGGACCAATCCAAATGCCGTCGACCTCGCAGTCGATTCGGGACTTGGCGTGATCATGCTGCGGCCCGACATGATGCGCTACGAGAAGGAGGCCGTGCTGCTCCACGAGCTATTGCACGCCTATCACGCGCGGCTGCTGCCGGACGGCTACGCCAACAAGGGCGTGATCAGCTATTACGCCTATGCCAAGTCCAAGGATCTGCTGCCCAAGGAAGCCTATGCGATGAAGAATCACATGGAATTCTTTGCCGTGACCGCCAGCATCTTCCTGGCCGGAAAGAGCGATTTCCAGGATCCCAAAACTCGCGAAGCGCTCAAGGAGAAGATGCCCGACTACTACAAATATCTGGTCGGCGTCTTCGGCTTCGACCCCGACCCGCAGGCTGCTTCAAGCGGACCGGTTGCCTCGCTGAAGTGAGGCAGAAATAGCGCTCCTGCGCCAAACCACGCCAAGGCCGCGCGATGAGCGCGGCCTTTTTTGTTTTGTAAACCGGAAGATGCGGATGGCGCACAGCCGGGAATTGCCAAGGCGGGGCCCGATCTGCATAGTCCCGCGCATCAATTTGGTGACTGTTTCGAAGAGGATAGAAGAACATGGCGGACGCCGACCTGGATGTTGTGATCCGGCAACTGGCCAGACAACTGCATTCGAGCCTGATGGGCCGCGCCAAGGAGCGGCGGGATCGCTTCAACGCCCTCGCGGCCAAGGCCAAGGGCAAGGATGCCCGCGAGCGCTACAAGCTGATCGCGAAGAACACCATGGAGCAGGCCACAACTGCCGCCAAGCGCCTCCAGATGTCCGCCGACAACGTCGCCGACAGCTATGCAAGGTCGATGCGCCTCGCAGCCAGCGCCGCCGCAGCGCAGATGGCCGAGACGAAGCAGGCGGCGGAGAAGAAGCCGGCGAAGGAGAAGCCGGCCGCCAAGACCAAGCCCACGAAGAAGAAAAAGAAAGCATAAGGCGCGCAACGCTGCCTCCACTTCTCTCCTGCAAGGGAAAGGGAGCGCCGTCGATGCGGCACAAGGATCTCACCGCAGCGGGGCGGAGATGTTGGTCGGCCTTGGTTCGCCCAGCTCGCCGAGCTTGGCGCGGGCAAGCTGATGGGCGGCGCCGTCTGGACGCTCCGGCAGCGCGAGGACGGCTTCGAAATCGGCCCGGGCTTCCTCCGCTCGCCCGCTCGCAAGCAACGCAAGGCCGCGATTGACGCGCGCGTCCGCATCGTGGGGCGCGAGGCGGATGGCGGTGCTGTAGCTCAAAATGGCGCGCTGGAGATCGCCCCTGGCCGCAAGCACGACCCCCCGCTCGGAATAGGACGCGGCGAGCCTCGGATCGAGCGCGATCGCCTGGTCGTAGTCGGCAATTGCGAGGTCGAACTCGCCGTTCTGCCGGTGAGCCTGGCCGCGGTCGCGGAAGGCGGCGGCACGGTTCGGATTGAGATGAATGGCCTGGTCGAAATCCGCGATCGCCCGTTTGGCGTCACCGTGCCGCAGCGCGATGCGGCCGCGCCCCTCATAGGCGAATGCGATCAGCGAGCCGCGGAACGGGCTGAAGCCGATCACGGCCGAGCAGACGTCGGGCTCGTTGGCATCGCCGCAATTGACGACGGTGTGCAACGACAATCCAACGAGAATGCCCGACACGATCAACAATGGCGCAGTTAATCTGGTCATCGCCGGCCGTCGCCGGCACAGGCCGGCCACGCATCCCCTTTCAGACGCTTGAGGTCTGACCGGATTAGCACCGGCGGGGACGATCTTGTGTGCGCCAGCTCACAAAGCCGGCCACAATCCCGGCTGCGCCGGCCTTCAGGTCGCCCAGTCGGACGCCCAGGACAGCGCTCTCGTCAGCCACATTGCCAGCAGACAGCACCAGCCGATTGCGGCAAGCGCGAAGGACGTCAGAAGGAGCGCGCCTTCCGCATTGACCAGAAAGCTCTCGTGCGACGCTGTCCCGTCCCGCACGGCCCGGTTCACGTGCAACATGTGCACCTCCGGCAATTCTGTTTAAACAATTCTCAAACTCGCCAAGCCGTCGGTCCGGCCTGCGACTCGCCGAAAAAGGCGACTCGCACTTGTGTGAATCAATGCGAGACGAAGCGCAAGAGTCCTTTTGGACAACTATAGGCGCAAATCGCATCCTGACGCTGACGCGAATGGCGTGAACACTGCGACGTTGCCCCAGAAATTTCCGTTTCAATTGCGAAGCCGCAAGTACGTTTCCTGCGGCTTCTGCACGTCTCATCCCCACGGTCCGCGCGAGGACGAGCGGCCCCATGGACTTTGCGGCGGGTAGTTTTCGTTGGCACCGAGCGACGGGGCCCCGTTCGCGCCGAGCTCGGCCGCGAGCTGCTGCAGCGCGTCGATGCGGTTCTGCGTCGAGGGATGGGTTGCGAAGAGACTGTCGACGCCGTGCCCCGACAGCGGGTTGATGATGAACATGTGCGCCGTCGCGGGATTGCGCTCCGCGTCGAAGTTAGGCACCTGATGCGCGGCATTCTCGATCTTGACCAGCGCGGATGCGAGCCACATCGGCTGGCCGACGATGCGTCCGCCGAGGTCGTCGGCGGCATATTCCCGGGTGCGGCTGATCGCCATCTGGACCAGCATTGCAGCGAGCGGCGCCAGGATCATCATCAGGATCGAGCCGACGATGCCGGGACCGGAATTGCTGTTGCGATGGCCGCCGAAGAACATGCCGAATTGCGCCAGCATCGAGATCGCGCCGGCAATCGTCGCGGTGATGGTCATGAGCAACGTGTCGTGGTTTTTGACGTGCGCAAGCTCATGCGCGATCACGCCGGCGAGCTCCTCGCGGCTGAGCTGATGCATCAAGCCGGCGGTGACGGCAACCGCGGCATTCTGCGGATTGCGACCCGTGGCGAACGCGTTGGGCTGGGCCTCGTCCATCACGAACACGCGGGGCATCGGTAGCCCGGCACGGCCCGCAAGCTCGGCGACGAGGCCGACCAGTTCCGGCGCGCTGGCGCGGTCGACCTCATGGGCGCCGTACATCGAGAGCACCATGCGGTCGGAGTTCCAGTAGGCAAAGAGATTGGTGGCCGCCGCAACCACCAGCGCGATCATAGCACCTGCGGCACCGCCGATGAGATAGCCGACGCCCATGAACAGGGCGGTGAGGCCTGCGAGGAGAATTGCCGTGCGAAGATAGTTCATGGCCGCCTCCGTGAGCCGGCCGTGGGCAAGCCTTCAGCCGGCGCAATCAAAGTATGGCGACGCGGTCGCGCCGCAAGATCACCCGCCGCGTCGGAGAGCCGCGGCGGGTGCGGGCGAGGGCAAATTCGGCACTCGTAAACCTTACGGCGCATTTGCACCAAGCCCCACGCCGAAGTTTACCCGTTGGAAAGGCAGCCGCCGCTTAATCGAGGGCAACCGGGCACCCCAGGCCTGCCTGGGCATTACTCGGTTCCATTGCCTCCAGTCAGCAAGGTGACTGCCCATGATGGACCGATCTCGAGCGATTTCCGCCGGCAATACATCTCCGTCCCCCGCGCGCGAGGCAGAAAGTGCCCCCGAAGCCAGAAGCTCGGATGCCAGGGCCTTGCAGCACGCGCTGCAGGAACGCCTGTTTGCCGACGAGGAACATCTGCAGGAACCTGCAGCGCGGATGGAGGCCGCGGAACCGGCGTCGCGCTGGCCTTATTTGTGGCGGGGCTTGAAGATCGCAGCAGGCCTTGCCGTGATTGCCGTGTTCGGCTGGCTACCACTGCGCGCCATGCTGCAAAATTCCAGCGTCGAAGCCGTGCTGAACTCCCGCCTCGTCACGCTGCGTGCGCCGATCGGTGGGCGTATCGTCGCAGCCTCCGATCCCATCAAGGATCGGGCACGGCTTGATGCCGGCGCGCTCGTGCTGCGGGTGATCAACCCGCGCAGCGATCGAACGCGACTGGATGACCTCCGGCGGCAGAAATCGCGGCTGGAAAACGAGCGGCCATCTCTCGCGGCCAAG
The DNA here is from genome assembly GCF_054185165.1 of Bradyrhizobium sp. UFLA05-109. Lineage (NCBI taxonomy): Bacteria > Pseudomonadati > Pseudomonadota > Alphaproteobacteria > Hyphomicrobiales > Nitrobacteraceae > Bradyrhizobium > Bradyrhizobium sp. UFLA05-109. The sequence goes on from NZ_JBBIAR010000029.1 coordinate 67,429, forward strand.
CTGGCGACGGCACAGGCGGCACAGCAGGACCTCGCGCGGCAGGCCGAGCAGTTCAAGAATGGACGCGTCCTGCAGCTCGAGGCACGCATCGCAGAGATCCAGACCTCGATCGAGGCCGCAGCGGCGCGACGCGAGGAAGCGAGCGCAGCGGTGGATCGCGCCTCATCGCTGTCGAAATCCGGCAACATCTCCACCGTCGAGCTCGCGCGGCTGACGCGCGAGCTTTCGGTGGCGCAGCAGACCGAGCTCGGTGCGCGCAAGCGGCTGGACGCGGCCAAGGTCGAGCTGACCGCGGCGCAAAGCGGCTCGTTCCTCGGCGACAGCTATAACGACCGGCCAAGCTCGGTCCAGCGCGAAGAGGAGATGCGCCAGCGCGCCAAGGACCTGGAAGCCGATCTGATGCGTATCGACACAGAGATCGCCTGGGTTGCGAACGAGATCATCACGGAGGAGATCCGCTTCACCGACCTCTCAGAGGCCAACATCAAGACGCCGGTCGCAGGCCGCGTCTGGGAGATGATGACCTCGCCGGGCGAGGATGTGCAGGCGGGCCAGCCGCTGCTCAAGGTGCTCGATTGCAGCGGCGCCGTCATCACCGCCAACGTCACCGAGAGCGTCTATAACCGGCTGTTGCTCGGCGACCACGCCACCTTCGAGCCGAGTGACGGCGGCGAGCCGATCTCCGGCACCGTCGTCAATCTGACCGGCTCGGCCGGTGCGCCCGCCAATCTCGCCATCAATCCCGACGCGCTGAACAAGGAGCCCTATCGCGTGACGGTGGCCCCGGCCGATACCGCCGCCCACGACTGCACGGTCGGCCGAACCGGGCGCGTCGTATTTGCCAGGCGCGAGACCACGCCATGATGGCGGCACTGGCGCCAGGCTTTCTCGCGCTTGGCGCCTTCATGGCGATGGTGCCGCTTCTCCGGCGTGACAACACGCTGGCCCGCTCGCTCTTGACCGGCGTGTCGTTCGTCCTCCTACTGCGCTACTTCTACTGGCGCGTCACCCAGACGCTGCCTCCACCGGGACTGACGGTGGATTTTTTCTTCGGCTTTCCCTTCATGCTGGCGGAAGCGGCTTCGATGGTCGCGGTTGCATTGTCGCTCTTGTTCCTCAGCCGCACCACCACACGCACCACCGAGGTCGACAGTCGCGCAACCGATCCGAAGGCGCCGCTGATCGACGTCTTCATCTGCACCTACAACGAGGAGCGATCGATCCTCGAGCGCACGATCATCGGCGCCACCGGAATGGAGTACGGCAATTACCGCGTCTGGGTGCTCGATGACGGTCGCCGGCTGTGGCTGCGGCACCTCGCGAGCGAACTTGGCTGCCACTATCTCACGCGCTCCGACAACCGACATGCCAAGGCGGGCAACATCAACCACGCGCTCAAGTATGTCGGCGGACTGCCGGAACGGCCGGACTTCGTCGCCGTCCTCGATGCGGACTTCGTGCCGCGTCCGGATTTTCTCGCGCGGACCATCAGCTTGATGGACGATGCATCCGTCGGCGTGGTGCAGACGCCGCAGCATTTCATCAATCCCGATCCGATCCAGACCAACCTCGCCGCGTCGGACGTGTGGCCCGACGAGCAGCGCTTCTTCTTCGACATCCTGATGCCGGCCAAGGATGCCTGGGGCGTCGCGTTCTGCTGCGGGACCTCGTCCCTGATCCGCTATTCCGGGCTGATGCAGATCGGCGGCTTCCCGACGGACTCGGTGACGGAGGATTATCTCGTGACCCTGCGCCTGAAGGAGCGCGGCCTCAAGACCGTCTATCTCAATGAGCGGCTGACGATCGGGCTCGCGCCGGAGGGGCTCAAGGAATACATCACCCAGCGCGGCCGCTGGTGTCTCGGTTTCATGCAGATCGCGCGCGGCCGCAGCAGTCCGCTGTCGCGGACATCGAAGCTGGGGCTCATCGACCGGCTCTCGCTGGTCGACGCTTTCATGAGCTGGACGACAGTCTACTTCGCCAAGATGTTCGGGCTGGTCGTGCCCTGGCTGTTCCTGCTGTTCGGCATCAAGGCGGTGCAGGCGGACCTCGCCGAGCTCTTGCACTTCTTCCTGCCGTTCTATGTCTGGCACGGACTGACGATGGCGTGGCTGTCGCACGGCCGTTCGCTTGCCATGATGACGGACGTGTCACAGCTCGTCGCGGCGCCCGCTGTGCTGAAGGCCGTCACCACCGGCCTGCTGAGACCCAAGGGGCACAAGTTCAAGGTCACGGCCAAAGGCGGCGACCGCGACAAGAAATTCGTCGAATGGCCGCTACTGCGGCTCTACGGCACCGCGCTTCTGATCACGCTCGCGGCGATCGCCTATGCCTTCATCCTGCACCTGCGCGGCGAGAGCATTGCCTATGGCGGGCTGGCGCTGGCCTGGAGCCTCTACAACGCGTTCATCCTCACCGTCGTCTGCTTCGTCTGCATCGAGCAGCCGCGCAAGCGCAAGGCCGAACGCTTCGTCCGCAACGAGGCCATCCTGGTGCGCCAGGTCGGCAAGTCGCACCTCGCCCGCCTTGCCGATATCTCGATCACCGGCGCTCGGCTGATCGATCCCGACCCACCTGCGATCGGCAGCGCGATCGAATGCCAGATCTATGGCCGTTCCATCGCGGCTACCGTGGTGCGGCGGACCACCAACGGCTTTGCCGTGCGGTTCGAAGAGGGCATGGACACGCGCGTGCACGCAGTCCGGGCGTTCTATGCCGGCGAATATGTGCGCGCCTACCGCGGCATCAGGGCGCTGCCAGTCGGGAAAGCCCTGATGTTGCGGTTGTTCAGCTAGCTCTCGTCGCGCCGGCAGCGGGCCGCAGCGACGCAGCCGATTGTCCTCACATCTGGATTCTCGTCGCTTCCGATTGAACCGATACCAGCGACGCGCCGTCCGACAACGGCATGGGTTGCTCAGTGAAGGTCGCGTCCGGCCGCCAATCCATGACGCTGGGAGCCGTACATGGCAGAGCTCGATTCGCTATATCTCCGGGTGCGGCTTTCGAAACAGGCGTACCAACGCTATCTCGACAGCATCAGCTGTGATGCGCGCGACTTCTCCGACTGGATGGACTGGATCAGCCACGCCGAAATGTATGGTCCGGGGATCGCGCCGGAAGACATCGTCGAGATCGGCGAGGATACCGACAAGGTGCCGGTGGCCGAAAAGATCGAGTCCCGGATCGCTGCCGAGGCCGGCGACGAGTTGTCGATTGGTCGTTCGGTCTATGACGAAGCAACCGAGACCTGGCGCCTGGGCCTGATGCAGTTCGCACACAACTATCGGGATTTCCTCGCGTGGTTGCCGCTGCTGCGCGCGATCGATCGTTTCAAGGACCGGCCGGGCACCGACGTCCTGCTCGTCTATGATTTCCTCTTCAATCCTGGATACTACACGGTGCTGTTCGAGATCAGCGAAGGGGCGAGCCGGATCGCGGGATCGCCCGGACAGGAGGTGTCGTTCCCGACGGCATATGCCGAGGAGGCGGACGCGTTCCTGAAGGCGATGATTCCGGAAGGGGATTAGCGTTGGGCTGAGCGTCCTCGGGGATAGCTTGCGACGTGCAATTCGCCTAGAATTCGGAGGATTCCACGCAGCCCTGCCCTCTTCCGGAACCCCATGCTCCAGACCCGACTCGTGATCGCGGCCGCCTCGCTGCTCGCACTCTCTGCCACCGCATCCGCCCAGTTGCTGCCGCCGCCCGGAAAGCCGCAGGCCGCGCCGAGGTCGACCGCGCCGCGTGCGGCCTCGTGCCACAATGGCGCGAGCTTCGACCGATTTCTCACTGAGGTGAAGCAACAGGCGATCGCCGCCGGCGTGTCGCAACGCGCGATTGCGGAAGCCTCGCCCTACCTCGTCTACGACCAGGGCATCGTCAACCGCGACCGCGGCCAGCGCGTGTTCGGCCAGCTCTTCACCGAATTCGCCGGGCGAATGGCCGCGACCTATCGCATGCAGAACGGCCAGCAGCACATCAGGCAATACGCGGCGGCGTTCGCGCGCGCCGAGAAGGAATACGGCGTGCCGCCGGCGGTGATTGCCGCGTTCTGGGGACTGGAGAGCGATTTCGGCGCCAACATGGGCAATCTGCCGACGCTGAAATCGCTGGTGTCGCTGGCCTATGACTGCCGCCGCTCGGAGATGTTCGTTGGCGAGACCATCGCGGCACTGAAGGTGATCGACCGCGGCGATCTCAGCCCTGGCGAGATGATCGGCTCTTGGGCCGGCGAGCTCGGGCAGACGCAGTTTCTGCCGACGCATTACGTCAACTACGCCGTCGACTATGATGGCGACGGCCGGCGCGATCTGCTCCGCAGCGGACCGGACGTGATCGGCTCGACCGCGAACTACATCGCCAACGGGTTGAAGTGGCGGCGCGGCGAGCCGTGGCTGGAAGAGATCAAGGTGCCGGCAAATTTGCCCTGGGAGCAGACCGACCTCTCGGTGCAGCAGCCGCGCGCGAAATGGGCGCAGCTGGGCGTGACCTATCCCGACGGCCGGCCGCTGCCGAACGACAATCTCGCCGCCTCCGTGCTGCTGCCGATGGGGCGGACGGGGCCGGCCTTCATGGCCTATCCGAATTTCGCGGCCTACACCGAGTGGAATAATTCGCTGATCTATTCCACCACAGCCGGGTACCTCGCCTCACGCATCGCGGGCGCGGCTCCCATGCGCAGGCCGGCGCAGCCGGTGGCGCAACTGCCGTTCAACGAGCTGAAGGAATTGCAGCAGCTTCTGGTGCGCGCTGGCTTCAACGTCGGCAAAGTTGATGGCGTGCTGGGCCAGCAGAGCCGCAGTGCGGTGAAGGCGATGCAGATCAAGTATGGCCTGCCCGCAGACTCCTGGCCGACGGCGGAACTGCTCGCACGCATGCGCGGCGGCACTGCGCAGGCGCAACCGGCTGGCGTGGTGCGGTAGAATTTTCATTCCGCAGACGCCACCTCGGCGATTGTATTTTCCTTTGATGCTCCCATGTCTTGGGATCAGGATACCTCCTGACATCCCAACGAGAAAAGAGCATCACATGTCCTTTTATGACGCCGTCGTCCCTGCCTATCTGCAGATGCTGAACAGCCTCACCGGCCTGCTCGCCAAGGCGGAGGCCCATTGCGCGGCCAAGAAGATCGAGCCCAGCGTGCTGATCGGATCGCGGCTCTTCCCGGACATGCTGCCGTTCGGCAAGCAGATCCAGCTCGTCAGCGACTTCGCGGCCAAGGGCTGCGCACGGCTCACGCACACCGAGGTGCCGTCGATGCCGGATACCGAGACGACGTTCGCGGAATTGAAACAGCGGCTGGCGAAGACAATCGACTTCGTGAAGGCGTTCAAGCCGGAGCAGTTCGACGGCGCCGATGTCAGGGAGGTCACATTCCCGGCCGGCCCCGACCGGACCGTGACGCTCGAGGGGCAGCAATTTTTCAGCTCGGTCTCGCTACCGAACTTCTATTTCCATGCCGCGACCGCACACGGGATTTTGCGTCACAACGGTGTCGAGATCGGCAAGCGCGATTTCCTCGGCATGAACTGAGATTTGTGATCCATTTTTTCCGCGGCACGGAGATCAACTCCGCTGCCGCGGACGAAATTGAAGAAAAACTGACCTCTTTCAGCACCCTCACCGGCTCTTCGCGCAGCTCGCCTGCGCTTTCGGAATGACTGCGCCCTTGCGCGGCGTGTGGCGATGCACAACTCTTCGTCTACCCGTCACTGCTGGAAAACCTCCCATGAGCCGTCCGACCAAATTGTTTGAGCCCTATAAGCTTGGCCCGATCTCGCTGGCCAACCGCTTCGTGATGGCGCCCCTGACGCGCAATCGCGCAGCGCCCGGAACTTTCGTGCCGAGCCCGCTTGCGGCCGACTATTACGGTCAGCGCGCCTCCGCCGGGCTCCTGGTCACCGAAGCAAGCCAGATCTCCCAGCAGGGCCAGGGCTATCAGGACACGCCCGGCATCTACTCGAAAGACCAGGTCGCCGGCTGGCGCAAGGTCACCGATCGCGTGCATGAGCGCGGCGGACGCATCTTCATCCAGCTCTGGCATGTCGGGCGCATCTCGCACACCGCGCTGCAGGCGAATGGCGGCGCGCCGGTCGCCCCGTCCGCGATCCGCGCAAAGGGCAAGACCTTCGTCAACGGCACCTTCGCCGACGTCTCCGAGCCGCGCGCGCTCGAGCTGGCGGAAATTCCTGATATCATCGACGATTTCAAGCGCGCCACGAAGAATGCGCTGGAAGCCGGCTTCGACGGCGTCGAGATCCACGGTGCCAACGGCTATCTGCTCGATCAATTTGCGAAAGACGGCGCCAACAAGCGCACCGATGCCTACGGCGGCTCGATCGAGAACCGCGCGAAGCTGATGCTGGAGGTCTCGAAAGCCGTCGCCGCCGAGGCGGGCGCAGAGCGCACCGGTATCCGCATCTCGCCGGTGACGCCGGCGAACGACATCACCGATTCGAATCCGCAAGCGCTGTTCAACCATATCGTCGACGGGCTCAATGCCCTCAAGCTCGTCTATCTGCATGTCGTCGAAGGCGCGACCGGTGGCCCGCGCGATTTCGCGCCGTTCGACTATGCGGACCTGCGCAAGCGCTTCTCCGGCGCCTACATCGCCAACAACGGCTACGATTTCGAGCTGGCGACGAAGGTACTCGATGCCGGCGCGGCCGACCTCATCGCGTTCGGCAAGCCGTTCATCTCCAACCCCGACCTGGTCGAGCGGTTGAAGAAGGGCGCAGTCCTCAACGAGTGGGACAAGAACACCTTCTACGGCGGCGGCGCCAAGGGCTACACGGATTATCCGAGGCTGGAGGCGGCCGACGCGGCGGAGTAGTTTCCTTCTCCTGTGTCGTCGTCATGCCCCGCGAAGGCGGAGCATCCAGTAGCCACCAGCAGCGAAATTCAACTGATAGGCCGCGGCGTACTGGATCGTCCGCTTTCGCGGACGATGACGGCGGAGAAAAGTGGGGAGCGCAGTGCGCAACAGAAAAGGCCGGGATCGCTTCCGGCCTTTGTCTTATCGAAGCGTCGCCCGTAACTCCGCGACGCGCTCCGCACCCAGAAACGCCATCGCCGTATCCATCTCGCCGACGACCATGCGCAAGACCGCTTCCGCACCAGCCTCGCCACCGGCGGCGAGGCCCCAGAGCGGCAGGCGGCCGAGCAGGACCGCCTCGGCGCCGAGCGCGAGATATTTCAGCACGTCCGTGCCGCGACGGACGCCGCTGTCGGCGAGCACCGTCAGCCGTCCCTTCACGGCATCCGCGATGGCCGCAATGCATTCCGCCGGTGCAGGCAGGCAATCGAGATTGCGTCCGCCATGCGCGGAAACCACGATGGCGTCACAGCCGAGCTCGGCCGCGGTCTCCGCATCCTTGACGGCCAGAACGCCCTTGATGATCAGCTTGCCTGGCCAGATCTGGCGCAGCCATCGCACGTCGTCCCAGTTGAGGCGATGGTCGAGGCGCACGGCCTCCGCGATGCTCGGCCGGGTGATCGCCGTGCGGAACTCGTCCGGATAGTGTCCATAGGTCGGCATGCCTTCGCTCAGGACGTAGCGCGCGAGAACGCTGACGAGCCAGCGCGGATGCAATGCGACGTCGATCGTGCTGCGCAGGCTGGGTACGAACGGAATGCCGAAGCCGTTGCGCTTGTTGTACTCGCGGTTGGGTGAAACCGGCGTATCGACCGTGACGACCAGAGTCTCGCAGCTGCAGGCGCGGACGCGTTCCAGAAGCGTTGCCGCCAGCGCCCGATCGCGCCAGACATAGAGCTGAAACCACAGCGTCGCGTCGGGTGCGCCGCGCCGGATGGTTTCGACCGTCGTCACCGACTGCGTCGAGATGCAGACGGGAATGCCTATGCGCGAGGCCGCGCGCGCCAGTTTGGTCTCACCATCATGCGCAACGAGACCGGCGAGCGCGGTCGGCGCCACGACGAGGGGTACTGCGAGGCGCTGTCCCAGGACCGTCGTGTCGAACGATCGCCCATCGTGCCCGGTCAGCACCGATGGCGTCAGCGTGATCTCATCGAGCGAGGCGCGCAGGCGCCTCAACGCGACCTCATCCTCCGTGCCGCGATCGATATAGTCGAACAGGCCGCGCGGCAGGAATTTTTGCGCACGGCTGCGGTAGTCGTCGGTATTCAGCAGCATCCGCATCAGGCGGCGTAGCGGTTGAATTTCGACTTCGAGATCGAGGTCGCGGCGACATGGACATGCTGCACGAGTTCGGCCTCGGCGCGCTCCTTGGTCCATCGCGTGGTCGGTACCGAGATGTTGACCGCGGCGACCGCGCGGCCATGCTCGTCGATGATCGGCGCCGCGACGGAAATGTCACCCATGACGCTTTGGTTGATCTGGATCGAATAGCCGCGCGTGGTGGCGACGCGCACCTGCTCCAGAAGCTGGTCTGGGTCCGTAATCGTGTACGGCGTCAGCGGCTCGAGTTGCGTACGCTTCAACAAATCCTGCCGCATCTCATCGGGAAGAGCCGACAGGATGGCTATGCCGGACGCCGTGAAGTAGGCCGGCAATCGGCTTCCGATCACGAAATCGATATGGATGAGGTGCCGGCCAGGAAAGCGTGCCACGAACACGACCTCGTGGCCGTCGAGCTCGTGCAGGTTGCAGGTCTCGCCGAGATTACGGCTCATGTCGAGCAGATAAGGCGAGGCCTTGTCGATGAGTTCGTTGGCCTTGAGATAGCTGTGAGAGAACTGCAGCACCTTCGAGGTCAGGCCATAATTGCGCGTGCCCTCGATGCGCTTGAGATAGCCGAGCGTCTCCAGCGTGTAGACCAGGCGCTGGGTGGCGCTACGGTCGAGATTGGCCGCGCGCGCAATATCGGCCAGCGTCATGAAGCGTCGTGGCCCGTCGAAGACGTGAAGGACCTGAAAGGCCTTCTCGGTCGAGCCGACGAACAGCGACGAGCGCGCCGGCTCGGCGCTCTTCCCGGTACTCTTCCCAGCGCTCCCGGCCTTGCGCACCCTCTTCGTGCCGCCCTCGCCACTACGCGTCATCTGCCATCCCTTGCCTCACGCAATCCCTTCCGAGATCGCCAATTGCTTGCCGAACTCGGCGCGGAAGGCCGAGACCAGCGCCGGCGCCGGCTGTACCAGCGGCGCCAGCATCCGCGGCGCGTCAACGCCGACCATGTCCATCACCGCCTTCATCGGCCCCGGATTGGTCTCGGCAAACGCCATGTTCATGAACGGGATCAGACGGCGGTGCAGGCTCAGTGCCTCCGCCGTCCGACCAGCAATCGCCATCTCGTAAATCTGTCGCCAGGCGCGCGGCAACAGGCAGGCGGTGACGATGATGCCGCCCGTCGCGCCGGCCGCCAGATGCAGCGGGAACAGGCTGTCCTCGCCGCTGAGCACTGCAAAGCTGTCGTCGACGCCGGCCACGACCTGAAGGAAATGATACATGTCGAGATTGCAGGCCTTCATGCCGATGATGTTGGGATGCTTCGAGAGCTCATGCAAAATCCTGGGCTCGATCGCGATCCGGGTGCGGTAGGGAATCTCGTAGATCAGGACGGGCACCGGCGAGGCATCGGCATAGCGCAGGAAATAGTCGCGAACTCCGGTCTGAGTCGGATTGGTATAATATGGCGTAAGTACCAGGAGGCCGTCCACGCCCTCGGCTGCGAATTCCTTGCCGGCCTGGAGAGCGTCGTGGAAACCGGTGTCGAGGACTCCGGCGATCACCGGCCCCCTGCCCGCCATGGCCTTCACCGACAGGCCGGCCATCCGGATGCGCTCGGCGCGCGACAGCGCGCCATATTCGCCGGTACCGCCGAGCGGCACTACGCCGTCGATGCCCTGCTTGAGCAGCCAGGCAAACAGCGCCGAGACCGCTTGGTCGTCAATCGTGTCGTCGGCCTTCACCGGGGTCGGAATGGCGGGGAGCAGGCCACGAAGGCGATTGGCAGTGAGCATGACGAGAACCTCTGGTTAGAACGCGGGATGACTACCTTGCGGCAGCGCGCCGACGCAGGCGTTCGGCGACGAAGATCAAGAGCCCCATGAACATGAACAGGCAGGTGGAGACGGCGGCGATTACGGGCGAGACCTGAAGCGTTACCTCGTCCCAGAACTGCTTTGGCAGCGTGGCGTTGAGCCCGCCGGTCGCGAACAGCGCGATGGTGAGCTCGTCGAACGAGGTCGCGAAGGCGAACAGGAACGAGGAGAACATGCCCGCGCCGAGAATCGGAAAGGTGATGTAGCGCAGCGTCGAGAAGGGCCGCGCGCCAAGGCTTTGCGCGGCATGGTCGAGCCGCGTGTCGTAGTTGCGCAGCACGGCCATCATGGTCATGACGACGTAGGGCACCGCGACGACGGTATGTCCGAGAATGAGACCAAAGGCGCTGCCGACGAGGCCCATGCTCGCGAACACGTAGAACATGCCGACCGCGATGATCATGCGCGGCACGACGATCGGCGACAGGATGAAGGCGAGCCAGGCGGCCTTGCCGGGGATATTGCTCCTCACCAGCAGAAACGCCGCCGGCGTTCCGATCAGCATGGCGAGCCCACCCGTCCCCAGGCCGACCAGCAGCGAGCGCAGGAACGCCTGCGTCCACACCGGCGAATGCAGCACGGTCTCATACCAATGCAGCGTAAATCCCTGCGGCGGCCAGTTGAGGCCGCCGGTGCCGAACGACAGCGGGATCATCAGGAGCGTCGGCGCACTGATGATGATGAGCATGGTCCAGACGAACGCCTGCAAACCGAGGCCCGCTCGGTCCGGATTGCGGTCGCGACGGCGCGACGGCAGCGCGAGAATGATGCGATCGGAGATCACACCGAGCAGCGTCAGCACGGTGTCGCCGATCCTCTGGACAGGCGCGGCGAGGCGCGAGGGCGCCGCGCTGCGCGGCGCGGCCGCGCCCGTCATCGTCGACAGGCCGAGCAGCCGGTCGTAGACCGCAAAGACGATGAGCACGACGATCAGGAGAAGCACGGAGATCGCGCCGGCAAATCCCCAGTTCAGCGTCTGCTGGACCTGGTCGATGATCAATTGGGTGATCATGGTCTCGCGGCGTCCGCCGAGCAGCGCCGGCACGATAAAGAAGCCGATCGCTGTGACGAACACCATGATGCCGGCCGCGGCGACGCCGGGCAGCGAGAGCGGAAAATAGATCTTCCAGAACGCCATGCCCGGCCGCGCTCCGAGGGTTGCCGCCGCGCGCGGCAGGTTGCGGTCGATGTTCTCCATCACCGAGAGCATGGTCAGCACGGCAAGCGGCAGCAACGCGTTCACCATGCCGACGAGGACGCTGCCGAAATTATAGAGCAGGCTCGCCGGGCTCGAGATGATGCCGAGCGACAGCAGGAGCTTGTTGATGACGCCGTTGCGCCCGAGCAGCACGATCCAGGCGAAGGCGCGCACCAGGAAGCTCGTCCAGAACGACAGCAGCACCCAGAACAGCAGCGTCGCCTTCCGATCCTTGCCGACGACGGAAATCAGATAGGCGATCGGATAGCCGGTAACGACGCACACCAGCGTCGTCACCAGCGAGATCTTCAGCGTGATGAGGAGGACATCGATATAGACGGATGAGGCGAGGAGCTGGCGGTACGGCGCAAGCGTGAATCCGCTGTCGTTGTAGATGCTGAGCAGCAGCAACTGGCCGACGGGGTAGACCAGGAAGAAGACGAGCAGCAGGACGAGCGGGCCCCCCATCGCAACCCAGGTCCAGGCCTGCGACCGGGCACGCGCGCGCGTCGTGGTCCGGAGCTGGCCCGGCTCGATCGCGGGCGCTTTGGCCAATGCCATGGCGTCAGTGTCCCACGCCGTCACGAATCGCGACGGCATCCGCGGAATTCCAGCCGAGCGAGACGCGTTGGCCGATCTCGTAAGGCGCCGCGCTCGATCGCGTAGGATAGGCCGCGACGAGCTGCGGCATGTCGGCCTTTTCGGGCGCGATGTAGAGCCGCGTCATGCTGCCGCTGATCATCACGTCGACCAGCCTGCCGGTGAGCTTGCCGTTCGCCGCATCTGCGACATGAAGGTTCTGGGGGCGGACCATCAGCTTGACCGGCTCGCCGGCCGTAAAGCTCGCGCCGTTGCCGACGGCGCGCGAGGCCGCCGTCTGGTCGGCCAGCACGATGTCGAGCCCCTGCGCATCGACCTGCCGCACCGTTGCGCTGAGCAGGTTGGACTCGCCGAGAAAGTCCGCGACGAAGATCGATTGCGGGCGGAAGTAGAGATCCTCCGGCGTGCCGAGCTGCTCGATCGCGCCTGCATTCATCAGGCAGATGCGATCGGACATGGTCATCGCCTCCTCCTGGTCGTGAGTGACGTAGATGATCGTGGTGCGGAGCTCGCGATGGATGCGCTTGATCTCGAGCTGCATCTGGTCGCGCAGCTTCTTGTCGAGCGCGCCGAGCGGCTCGTCCATCAGGATGATCGCGGGCCGGTAGACGATGCAGCGCGCGAGCGCAATGCGCTGCTGCTGGCCGCCCGAGAGCTCGCGCGGATAGCGTTTTGCGACATGCGGCAGGCGCACCGTCTCCAGCGCCTCCGCGGTGCGCCGGCGCGCGTCGGCGGCGGCGACCTTCCGCATTTTCAGCGGAAACGCGATGTTGTCCTCCACCGTCATGTGAGGAAACAGCGCGTAGTTCTGGAACACGACGCCGATGTCCCGGTCAAAGGCAGGACTGTGCGTCACATCGGTATCGTCGACCAGGATCTGACCTTCGTCCGGATGCGCGAGTCCCGCGATCAGGCTGAGCAGCGTCGTCTTGCCCGACCCCGAAGGGCCGAGCAGCGTGAGGAATTCACCCTTCGCGACGTCGAGACTGGTCGGCGCCAGCGCGACGAAGTCACCATAACGCTTGGTAAGTCCTTTGACGCGCAAGCTCGACGATGTCATGCCCTGCTCCAATCGCGAGGCTTAAGCCAGGATCCAGCTATTGAAGCGCTCGATGACGGCGGCCTGGTTGTCGTACCAGAACTTCGCATCGATCTTCAGGCCCGCCTTGATGTTGTCCGGATAGGTCGGACAGTTCCTGGCGAGCTCCGGCTTGACGTAGTTGAAGGCCTCCGGCTGCGTGAGGCCGGCGGGGAAATACTCCATAAGCGCTGCCTGGCGTTTCGGATCGGAGGCGAACTTGATGAACTCGCGACAGGCATCCGCATTCGGCGTACCGGCGAGGATCGACCAGTTGTCGCCGCCCCAGATGCCCTGATTCCAGACGATCTCGACCGGTGCGCCGGCCGCCTGCGCGGCCTGGGGACGCGACACCCAGGTCGGCAGCAGGTCGATCTCGCCCGAGGTCAGCATCTGCTCGACCTGCGCGCCGCTGGTCCACCACACCGCGACCTGCGACTTGATCTTGTCGAGCGAGACAAAGGCCTTGTCGAGATCGCAGGGATAGACCTGCGCAGTCGGCACGCCGGCGCCCATCAAGGCCTCCTCGATCGTGTCGAACGGATGCTTGCGCACGGCGCGGCGCCCCGGAAACTCCGCCACGTTCCAGAAATCGGCCCAGGACTGCGGCGCCTTGCGGCCCTTGAAGGCGTCCGTTCGATAAGCCAGCACGGTCGTGTAGACGTTGGTGCCGACGCCATAGGGCGACATGAATTCGGCAGGGATCGACTTGATGACGGGCTCGGATTCGAGGCCGTGCTTTTCGAGATATTGCTTGCCGCCAGTGGTCAGCAGCAGGATCGCGGGCCAGCTGATCTTGGCCATGTCCCAGGTGTAGTTCTTGGTATCGACCATGGTCTTGATCTGTGCGACCGGCTCGGCATTGGCCTGCACCCCGACCACCTCGATGCCCGTGGCTTCCGTAAACGGACGGTAGAACACCGCACCATAGGCCTTGGTGTAGATGCCGCCGTCGTCGCGCACCACGATGCGTTTTCCTGCGGCACGGGACGGCGACCAGATCGCGGGAGCAGCCAGTGCGACGGCGCCGGCACCTGCGCCCAGCAGCAGGCTACGGCGGGAGGTGATGATCTTCGGAAGATGCGTCATGGTCAGTCCCCTCTATGCGATGTTGCGATGGATGGCGAAGAAACGTGCGCCTGCGCAGATGGCGGCGGCAGGACCTGGCCGGGATTGAAGAGAGCCAAGGGATCGAAAGCCTGCTTCACGGCGCGCATCAGCGCGAGTTCGATCGGAGGCTTGTAGCGGGTCATCTGCTCCATCAAGGTGCGGCCGACACCGTGCTCGGCGCTGAAGGTGCCACGGAGCGATGCCGCAACGTCGTTGACGGCATGACGGATACGTTCCCCGACAGCGTCGCGGTCCCGCAAGGCATCCCATTCGGCAAAGCCAAAGAAGGGAATGAGATGGATGTTGCCATCACCCATATGGCCGACGATCACGAACGGCAGATCTGGAATGATGGCGTGCACCTCGCTCATGGCCTGCGCGATGAAGGCAGGAACGGCCGACACCGGAACGGCGCTGTCCGACGTCAGCCCGACGCCGGCCTTCTTGTTGGCTTCCGACACGCTGTGACGCACCAGCCACATCGCCTTGCGCTGGGCTTCGCTCGCGGCGACGACACCATCGCTGATCAAGCCGGCCTCCAGCGCGCGCTCGAGGACGGCCTGCATGCTCGCGTTGAGCGCCTCGGCATCGCCGGTATCGGACAGCTCGACGAGAACATGCCAGCTGTCGACTTGCGCGACCGGGCAGCGGCGGCCCGGCACCTGCTCGAGCACGAGCCGGATCTGTTTGGCGTTCATCAGCTCGAAGGCGGAAAGCCGCGAATTGCAGGAAGCCTGGAACAGGCCGAGCACATCGAGCGCCTGCTGCGGGCTGTCGACGGCGAGCCAGGCGACGGCTTCGGCGGTCGGCAGCGGATGCAGCTTCAGCACCGCGCCGGTGATGATGCCGAGCGTGCCTTCGGAGCCGATGAAGAGATGCTTGAGGTCGTAGCCGGTGTTGTTCTTGCGCAGCGCGTAGAGGCCATCCCAGATGGTGCCATCCGGCAGCACGACCTCGAGACCGAGCACGTTGTCGCGCGTATTGCCATAGCGCAGCACGCCAGTGCCGCCGGCATTGGTGGCGATGTTGCCGCCGATCTGGCAGGAGCCTTCGGCACCGAGGCTCACCGGATAGAGCCGCCCCTTGGCTGCCGCGGTCTCCTGGATCGTGGCCAGCACGCAGCCGGCATCGACCACCATGGTGTTGTTGACGGGATCGATCGACCTGATGCGTCGCATGCGGGTCAGCGCGATGATGACCGGCGGCTTGCCCTGCCCGGTCGGCGTCGCGGCACCGCACAGGCTGGTATTGCCGCCCTGCGGCAGCACGGGGGTGCCGCTCTCGACGCAGAGGCGAACGATGGAAGCAACCTGCTCGGTCGTGGACGGCAGAACGGCGCAGAGTGCGGGCGCCTGATAGCGGCCGCGCCAATCCTCGGTGAGGCCCGCGAGATCCTCCTCGCGAACGAGCACGGCCGTGTCGCCCAGCAAGCGCTTGAACGCCTCGATCAATGCCATCAACCGGCCTCCCGGATGGGACCGCCAGTGGCCCCGACCGCTCACTTCATTGTTAATTGCTATGCGATTACTTCAATCGCATTATGCTGATCATGGATTTGAGGCCGAGCGGAGTCAAGCGGGTCGGCGCCGGGATTTGGTCAGACGCCAAGTCCCGATGAGAGCCGCGGTCCGAGCTGGGGAGATGATGGTGGCAAGTATGTAGCGATGGTCCGGCCGCGGAGATGATAACGCTCATCGACCGCCTTTCGTCGCCGGCAAGGCGGATCTTCGGTCAAGCCGGCCCGGCCTGATCCTCCAGCATTACGCTTCCGTCACGGCTCGCCGCGGAGCCAGGCTTTCACTTTCCGCAACAGGCCGTGGCGCAACTCTTCGACCGAAGCCGCCTCCGCGGGCGTCAATGTCTGCATCACGGCATCGACGTCGTCCATGGCGAGTGGCGGCGTAACGTCCATATCGGCCGGTGCGAGGCCGGCGGCGGCGAGCGCGATCGGGCCGACATGCAAGAGGAATGCGCGCTCATACTCGCGCGACAGCCGCGCGACCGCATCCTCCAGCGGCAGCCAGTCGACCGCCTTGATGTCGTTCATCAGCTTGCGGACGGGCCCGCCGTTCGCCTCCATGCGCCAGAAATGCACGATCTTGGAGCGCCCACCGGATGGATAGGCGAGCGTGCCCAGAAATTCGTGGATGGCGACGTCGTGGCCCGTCTCTTCCAGCACCTCGCGGTGCGCGGCTTCCCTCAGCGTCTCGTCATCGTCGAGCTTGCCCTTGGGCAAAACCCATTCATTGCGCTTGCGCTGGCGCACCACCGCGATCAGCGGCGCATCACGCCGCAGCACAATTCCACCTGCCGCCAGAACCGGCGCCCGCGCCATCACTCAATACCCGTCGTGTCGACCGAATCGTCCCCGGGAACGATATAGGCCGCCGACACGGCGGATTGAAGGCTACTTTTTTGCAGCAGCGCCTGTCCCGCACGGATGCACGTGCCCTCGGCGATGCCCTCGCAGAAGGCAAAATCGCCGGGCGCCAGGATGATGATGGTCGAGCCGTGCTCGAACCAGCCGAGCTCCTCGCCTTTCCTCACATTGACGTCGCACGGGAAATTAACCGGGCCGCGGGTCTGCGCGTTCAGCACCATGTCGAGGAAGTGCAGCCGGATGCTCGCGACCAGGATGGCCGCCACCGGCACCAGCGTCACCGCCTCGCCGGTCGACAAATGCGTGCGAATCACCGCGCGCTCGTTCTTGCAGAACAGACGCTCGACCCGCTTCAGCGCAATCGGGTTGACGTTCCAGACATCGCCGTGGATCAACGTGACGCGCTCGACATGCGCGTCGTATGGCGCATGGAAGCGGTGGTACATGCTCGAGGTCAGCCGCAGCGTGACGAAAGAGCCGTTGCGATGCTGCTCGACCAGGGCGGGATCGCCGAGGAGATCGAGCAGCGAATAGGGCGCGCCCTTGACCTGGAAGAGCTCGGTGTCGGCGATCTTGCCGTGCGCGCCAACGATGCCGTCGGAGGGACTGGCAACGATCGCGGGCTCCGGATCGAAAGGACGCAAGCCAGGCTTGAGCTCGCGGGTGAAGCAGTCGTGCAGGCTCTTGAAATGGGTCTTGCGCGCCTCCGACAGATCGAGGTCGGAGAACAGCTTCCACAGCGCGATCGAGCCGTCCCGCACCAGCGGGTTCTCGATCTTGGAGAACCAGCCCATGAAGCGGGTCAGCGCCGCACGCGGAATGCGGTTGGTCAGCAGGAAATTGAGGTCTTCCTGCTGGGTGAAAGAGGCGATGAGGGCTTTGACTGTCATGAATCTGTCAGCAGGTAGGATTAGCGCTTGTTGTCATGGAAACGACACTCCCGATTCTCTCATTGTCCGTGGCCGCCGCAGCGTCTGCTGCCGCCGCCTTCCCGAAGATCAAGGCGCGGATCGAGCTGTCCCGCGCAAAACACCGCTCGCTCTCGGGGCATTCCAAGATGTCGCGAAGGGTGGCGCGGCTGATCCCGTTCTACGAGTTCGAGGGCGACGACTATTTCGCCTGTGACGGCGCGCCGGCGAATATCGCGGCCCAGCGCCACGACGGCTTCTTTCGCCTCGCCGGTCTCTATGCCACGCGCTACGCCAAGGGCCGTGCGCTGACGAACGAGGCGGCGAAAAGAATCTCCGACCTGCAATTCACCGAAAGCTACCGTGTGCCGTTCCAGTTCTCCCGTCTCGTGCGCGAGAACCTGGGCACCTCGAGCTTCATGCAGTCGTCCGACGGTGTCACCGTCACCGATCTCGACGGCAACGTCTCCTACGATCTTACCGGCTCGTACGGCGTCAACATCTTTGGCAACGACTTCTACAAGGAGTGCATCGGGGAGGGCGAGAAGCGCGCCCAGGCGCTCGGGCCTGTACTCGGCCCCTACCACCCCGTCATCGCCGAGAACGTGACGCGGCTCTGCCAGATCTCGGGCCTCGACGAAGTCTCCTTCCACATGTCCGGCACCGAAGCCGTCATGCAGGCCGTCCGCCTCGCGCGCTACCACACCAAGCGCACGCATCTGGTGCGCTTTGCCGGCGCCTATCATGGCTGGTGGGGCGACGTGCAGCCCGGCGTCGGCAACCCCATTGCCGCGCATGAGACCTACACGCTCGCCGAAATGTCCGAAAAGACGCTGCATGTCCTGCGCACGCGCCGCGACATCGCCTGCGTGCTGGTCAATCCGCTCCAGGCGCTGCATCCGAACGCGAACGCGCCCGGCGATTCCTCGCTGGTCGACAGTTCGCGCGGTGGCAACTTCGACCGCGACGCCTATACCGCCTGGCTCAAGAAGCTGCGTGAGGTCTGCACCGAGCGCGGCATCGTGCTGATCTTCGACGAGGTCTTCGTCGGCTTCCGTCTCGCTCCCGGCGGCGCCCAGGAATATTTCGGCGTGCGCGCCGACATGGTGACCTACGGCAAGAGCCTCGCCGGCGGCCTTCCCGTCGGCGTGGTCTGCGGCCGCAAGGACCTGATGCGCCGCTTCCGCGACGATCGTCCCGCCGACGTCTGCTTCGCCCGCGGCACCTTCAACTCGCATCCCTACGTCATGACGGCGATGGACGAGTTCTTGAGCCGGCTCGCAAGCCCGAACTTCCGCGCCATCTATGACGGGCTGGATGCGATCTGGGACGGCCGCGCGCAAAAGCTCAACCAGATGCTGAGCGAGGCCGATCTGCCGGTGCGCGTCGCCAACCTGTCCTCGATCTGGACGGTGAAGTACACCGAGCCCTCCCGATACAACTGGATGCTGCAATACTACCTGCGCGCCGAGGGCCTCGCCTTGAGCTGGGTCGGCACCGGACGGCTGATCTTCAGCCTCAATTACACCGACGCCGATTTCACCGAGGTCGCCGAACGCTTCGTCCGCGCCGCGCAGAAGATGAAGGCCGACGGCTTCTGGTGGCACGATGCTGCGCTGACCAACAAGCGCATCAAGCGGCAGATCCTTAAGGAGATGCTGGCCAAGCGCTTCGCGCGCTGAGGGCCGTTCTTCACCCACGTCCAACGTCATTCCGGGGCGCGGCGCAGCCGCGAACCCGGAATCTCGAGATTCCCTGGTGCGCAATGGCGCACCATAGCTCGGCTCTTCGAGCCGCCCCGGAATGACGGTGTTTGAGGTAGCCCCCAAGACGTGGATGCCCGGGACGAGCCCGGGCATGACGTAACCTTTGAACATCGGAGTGTTTGGTGAGAGCCGCGCGCTCAGGCGTGCTGCTCGCTGAGCTCAGGCTCGGCGATGAAGCCCAGCGTGTGCTCGGGGACGAGATGCAGGCCCGGGTCCATCAGCTCGCCGCGCATCAGCGCGAGCGGCGCCTTGCGGTAGAGCATCAGGTCGTGGAACGGGTCGGTCAAAATCTTGGTCATCCAGACGAGGCCGGTCTCGACATCGCGGATGAAGAACAGGTGCACGGTGCGGAACAGCAAGCCTCCGGCGCCGACCGCGAGCCAGATCTTTGCGACCTGCCGACAGAAGTCGGTCGCGCTCGCGAATGGCTTGAACAGGCCGAACAGCGTCGGATCGGCGAACAGAACCAGCGGCGACAGCGCCCAGATCGCCATCAGCACGACCTTGCGCTGAAGGTTGTAGCCGACCTTGATCTCTTCCTTGTGCTCGTGCGTCGCCTGGTTGATGTGGTCGTAGCCCTTCGGCTCGAAGAAGAAGTGACCAGCCTGACGCGAGGTCATCGAGACCAGCCAGCCAACCAGCGCCGAGACCACGGGATCGACGAACAGCCAGAGATAGGCGAACAGGAAGCTCGCCGCGCTGACGAAGTGCAGGCTCTGATTGATGCGGCTGTGGTGATAGTAGCGGTGGTCGTCCCAGCGCTGGATGCGCAGCTGCTCAAGGAATTCTTTGATCATTCTTTCCCCCAAAAGGCTTCGGCTAAGGAGATATAGGGATTCGATGTAGGGCGTGTGACATCATCATTTTGTCATATGACGATGTGCGCGACGCGGTGACGCATGAACGCGTGGAGCCGCTGGCTCAGGCTGCTTTGGCGACCTGAACCTTGCGGAGGCGGACCAGCGAGAAGTGACCGAGCGGCGGAATCAGGCGGCGCTCGGCGAGCTCCATGCCATGCGCACCCGCGAGCCACTTCGCGTAGCGCGACCAGGCGAACTCGGCGGTGCGGAAGCCGAGGTGACGCACCACCGGCTGGAGCTTCTGCTCGATGAAGCGGCGCATGCCGGCATCCGCGCTGACGCGGGTCAGGATGATCAATTCGCCGCCGGGACGCAGCACGCGTGCGAACTCGTCCAGCGCAACTTCCGGGTTGGGAACGGCGGTGACGACATATTGCGCCATCACGACGTCGAAGGAGTTGTCGGGAAATTCGAGCTTCTCGGCGTCCATCACCGCGAGGCCCTCGACGTTCTTCAACTTCAGCTCCGAGACGCGGCGGCGCGCCTTGTCGAGCATGGCCTCCGAAATATCGGTGCCGAAGATGCGGACGTTCGGCGCGTACATCGGCAGCGAGATGCCGGTGCCGACGCCGACTTCGAGCACGCGGCCGCCGAGCTTGTTGGTCGCCGTGATCGCGGCCTGCCGGCCCTTGGCGAACACGCCGCCGAACACGAGGTCGTAGACCGGCGCCCACCGGTCATAGGCCTGCTCGACCGTGCCGCGGTCGAGGTCGAGCTGCTGCGAATCTTCAAACTTCATGATTTTGGCCATTAGCAAAGTCCCGTTTGGTTCAGATGTTCCAAATCAACCCCGCACCGGCCGCCGCGCCATGACGGGCGTCGGGCGCAGCGAGCGGCTGGGCTGGAGTGAGGTGAGATTTCCGACGAACTGACGCGCACTGTTTTCCCAGGAGCGTGCCAGCGCGAAGTTGCGGCAGGTCTCGCGCGACATCGTCAGCGCGCGCAGGCATGCGGCGCGCAAATCGTCATCGATCGCGCCAATCGGATGATCGGCAATGACGTCCTTCGGGCCCGTCACCGGAAACGCCGCGACCGGCGTGCCACAGGCGAGCGCCTCGAGCTGCACCACGCCAAAGGTGTCGGTAAGGCTCGGGAATACGAAGACGTCGGCGGCTGCGAGATGCGAGGTGAGATCCGCGCCCTTCTTCTCGCCGAGGAAGACGGCGTTCGGATACTTCTTCTCGAGCTGCGCCTTCTGCGGGCCATCGCCGACCACGACCTTCGTGCCGGGCAGATCGAGCGAGAGGAACGCCTCGAGATTCTTTTCCACCGCCACGCGGCCCATCGTCATGAAGATCGGCCGCGGCAGGTCGAGCTTTGCCGGACCATCGGGATGGAACAGAGTGGTGTCGACGCCGCGGGTCCAGAAGCCGAGCCGCTTGAAGCCGCGCTCGGACAGTTCCTGGCGCAGCGACGGCGTCGCCACCATCGTCATGGCGGCGGCATCGTGGAAGTGCCGCAGCACGGCGTAGCCGACGCTGTCCGGAATGCCGGTGCGGACCGAAACGTATTCCGGGAAGCGCGTGGTGTAGGAGGTGGTGAAGGCGAGCCCGCGTCGGCGGCAATAGGCCCGCGCCGCCCAGCCGATCGGGCCTTCGGTTGCGATGTGCAGTGCTTCGGGCGCAGCCGCTTCGATCCGCCGTGCGATCTCGGCCCGGCTGGGCAGCGCGATGCGCAGGCCCGGATAGGTCGGCAACGGCAGCGAAGAAAAGCCATCCGGCGTCAAGAATTCGATCTCGACGTCGAGCGCCTTGGCGGCGCTGGCGAGCGAGGTCAGCGTCCGCACCACACCGTTAACCTGCGGATGCCAGGCGTCAGTCGCGATTAATACCCGCATGGGGAAATCCCGAGAGTTTGATGATTCTCGGCTTAGGACCATCAACGAAGGATATTTCAGGCGTGTGACGTCACAGAAGTGTCGGCCCACTGTTTTGTTCGTTAACAGGTCGGCACGGCCACGAAACTGTCATGAAACAATCCTTGCCGCGACGAAACCGTTTTCGGTTTTCCGCGCAAACGTCCCGAAACTTTTCGCCATTACGAGTCTGGGCAACGGAACACCGCAAGGCGCCGCGGTGATCAAAAATCCGATCCAACAGGGGCGATCAATGTTCAATCTGGACACGTTCAAGACGTATTCGCGCGCTGTTGCGCTCAGCGCAGTTGCGATCACCGCAGTCGCGTTTGCCGGTCCGGCACATGCCGCACCCGTGCAGCTCTTCCCCTTCTTCACACCGCCGCCCGGCTTTGCTGTACCGCAGCCGCTGCAACCCTATCAGCCCTATCAGCCTGCGCCGTCCTATCAGGCCGCACCGTCGGAAGATCAGGA
This sequence comes from Bradyrhizobium sp. UFLA05-109, assembly GCF_054185165.1. Taxonomy (NCBI): domain Bacteria; kingdom Pseudomonadati; phylum Pseudomonadota; class Alphaproteobacteria; order Hyphomicrobiales; family Nitrobacteraceae; genus Bradyrhizobium; species Bradyrhizobium sp. UFLA05-109. The sequence continues at coordinate 89,675 of NZ_JBBIAR010000029.1, forward strand.
CAGCGTCGAGATGCCCGCCCGCTTCCGCCGCCAGGTCGTCGCTTACGCAACGCGCGAGGCGCCCGGCACCATCATCATCGATACGCCCAACACCTATCTTTATTACGTGCTCGGTAACGGCCAGGCCGTGCGCTACGGCATCGGCGTCGGCCGCGACGGCTTCACCTGGTCGGGCACCCAGTCGGTGACCAAGAAGGCGGAGTGGCCGGACTGGACCCCGCCACCGGAAATGATCGCCCGCCAGCCTTATCTTCCGCGCCACATGGCCGGCGGTCCCGGCAACCCGTTAGGGGCCCGCGCCATGTATCTCGGCGGCACCATCTACCGTATCCACGGCACCAACGCCCCCGAGACGATCGGCAAGCACGTCTCCTCCGGCTGCATCCGGCTGACCAATGAAGACGTCACCGACCTCTACTCCCGCGTCAGCGTCGGCACCAAGGTCGTCGTGCTTCCGATGACCGACCGCCGCGCCGAGCTGCGGTAGCGCAACGCGGTAGACGCTGAGACAAAAACTGCAAAGCAAGCGGCCCCGGCAACCTTGGGGGCCGCTCTCGTTTGCGCCGAAGACCGCGGCTTCCAAGCGTGCGCCGTCGTAGCCCGCATGAGCGAAGCGATATGCGGGGCCAACTCCCCGGATGTCGCTTCGCTCATCCGGGCTACAGGTCACCCTCCGAGCACGCGGTCGACCATCTGGCCGGAGAGGCCGAGATAGTTCGCGGGGTCGCAGTGACGGCGGATGGCATCGACGCCGCCGAGCGCAGCCACGATCTCGGGAACGCCGGAGAGGATGCCGGCAAGATCGCCGCCGCCCTCGATCGCCTTGCGACAGGCGTCGTAGACGACGTCATGCGCGTGTTGCCGGCCGAGCTTCGGTGCCGCGGCCATCATGACGGCTTCGGCGACGATGAGGCCGTGCGTCAGGCCGAGATTGGCGCGCATGCGGTCCTCGTGCACGACCAGACCCGCCAGCATGAACTTCGCATTGGCAAGCGAGGACGCCGTGAGCAAAAAACTCTCCGGCAGCGACACCCATTCGAGATGCCAGGGACCGGTCGCGCGCTCGAAATCGTGGATCATGCCGTCGAGCATGGTGGCGACATGCTGGCGCACCGCCTTGGCGGAGGCGAGCATCAGCTCGCTGGAGATCGGGTTGCGCTTCTGCGGCATGGTGGACGAGGCGCCGCGGCCATGCACGAACGGCTCGGAGAGTTCGCCGAACTCGGTCGCGCACATCAGCATCACGTCGGTAGCGATCTTGCCGAGCGTGCCGGTGATGAGGCCGAGCAGCGTCACCGCTTCCGCGATGCCGTCGCGCGCCACGTGCCAGGTGATCGGCGGCTGGTGCAGCCCCAGTTCTTCACAAAACAGGCGCTGCATCTCGAGGCCGCCGTCGCCGACCGAGGCGAGCGTGCCGGCCGCGCCCGAAAACTCGCCGAGCAGGATGCGCGGCCGCGACTGGTCGACGCGCTCGATGTGCCGGTCGATCGAGGACAGCCAGATCGCGACCTTGTAGCCGAAGGTCACCGGCAGCGCCTGCTGGAGATGGGTGCGGCCGGCCATCGGCGTATCACGATGCCTGCGCGCGAGGTCGGCGAGGATCGTGCGCAACTCCTTCAGGTCGCGCGCGACGATGTCGAGCGCCGCGCGGATCTGGAGCACGTTGGCGGTGTCCATGATGTCCTGCGTGGTCGCGCCCCAATGGACATAGCGGCCGGCCTCGCCGGCGGCCTCGGAGAGCTGATGGACCAGCGGCAGGATCGGATAGCCCACGATCTCGGTCTGGTGACGGAGCTTGTCGAAATCGAGCTTGATGTTGCGCGAGGCGGCGTCGATCGCGGCCGCGGCGTCCTTCGGCACCACGCCGGCGCGAGCCTGGGCACGGGCGAGCGCCGCCTCGGTTTCCAGGTAGCGGCCGACCAGCGCGTCATCTGAAAACACCGCGCGCATCTCGGCGGTGCCAAACATGTCGCGGAACAGCGCGGAATCGAAGACGGTGCTCGCCATGAGTTTCCTTCATTGTGTTCGTGCATGGACTTATACATTCAACATAGTGGCATCCAGCGAAACGAGTGACAATCAAGGGTTGTCCAGGTGCAATCCGTGTGGTCAGTTTGTCCGACGAGGAGCATCAGGATGAAAAAGACTGTTCTTGGATATCGCGATCGCGCCTCCGAGCTTCAGGGCATTCTCGTTGCCGATGAAGCCGCCAGCCTCCGCCCCGGCGTGGTGCTGTTCCCCGACGCGCGCGGCATCGGCACGCATGCGATCGCGCGCGCGGAGCAACTGGCCGCGCTTGGCTTTGTCGTGCTCGTGGCCGATCTCTACGGCAACGGCAAGACGGCCCCTGACGTGCCGCAGGCGATCGAGCTGATGAATGCCTTGCGCGCGGACACTGCGCGCTGGCGCGAGCGGGCGGAGGCGGCGCGCCTGGCCCTTGCCGGGCATGACATGGTCGATGCCACCAGGCTCGCCGCGATCGGCTATTGCTTCGGCGGCAGCACGGCGTTGGAGCTGGCGCGGACTGGTGCGGACCTTGCGGCCGTCGTGAGCTTTCATGGCGGCTTCCCGAGCGAGCGGCCGGAGGATGCCGCGAACATCAAGGCGAGAGTCCTGGTGTGTCACGGTGCCGCCGACACGCTGGTTTCGCTGACGCAGCTTGCGGATTTCGCGCGCGAGATGCGCGCGACCAGCGTCGACTGGCAGGCCCATGTCTATGGCGGTGCGGCGCATGGCTTCACCAACCCCGAGCTCATTGGCGAAAGCGTACCGAACCACGCCTATCATGCCGACGCGGATCGTCGCTCCTGGGCCGCAATGCTCGACCTGTTCGAGGACGTCTTTGCAACGGCGATGCGTTGAATTGGAGACGAAGCAGGACATGCCTTCAGTTGACCACAACACTGCCGCCGTCAGACTGCTCACGCCGGCCGATGCGGCGAGTTATCGACAGATCAGGCTGGAGGCGCTCGAGGCGCATCCGGGGGCCTACGCCAGCGTGTTTGTGCGCGAGAACGAGATGGCACTTTCCTGGTTCGAGGAGCGCCTCGCGGCCTCTGACGTTTTTGGCGCCTTCATCGAACAGGAGTTATGCGGCGTCGCCGGCTTTCGCCGGCAGGAGGGGACAAAGACCGGGCACAAGGCAATGCTCTGGGGCATGTATGTGCGGCCAGCGGCGCGCCGCTTCGGTGTGGGACGTCGTCTCGTCGACGCCGTCGTGGCGCATGCGGCGCAACGAGTCGAACAGCTTCAGTTGTCAGTCGTCAGCGACAACGAACCCGCCTTGCGTCTCTATTTCAGCGCCGGGTTCATCGAATACGGTCGCGAACCGAAGGCGCTCAAGCAGGACGGCCAATATTTCGATGAGATCCTGATGAAGCTGTTCCTGGACGGGAGCAGCGAATGAGTGAACCGCAACTAACCGCACCAGCAACGGGCCGCATCCCGCCGTACTCAAGCTCCATGCCCGGTCAATCAAAAAAATTGCCCGGCGTTACCCCGGTTTTCTCACATCGAACTGCACTCGCGCTGCCTCTATCGTCCTGCGATTTCGCCTGGCCCAGGCGGCAACCGTCTTCAGCGGCTCGATCAGGGAACGCCCGAGCCTTGTCAGCTCATATTCGACCTTCGGCGGAATCGTTGCATGGGCCGTGCGCTTGACCAGCCCATCGCGTTCGAGGCCGCGGAGCGTCAACGTCAACATCCGATGCGATATGCCGTCGATGAGGCGCATCGTCGCGTTGAAGCGCATTGGCCCCTTCGACAATACACCGACGACCATCACCGTCCACTTGTCGCCGACGCGATCCAGAACCTGCAAGACCGCGCGACAATCATCGTGGTCTTCCCAGCCCGGCTCGACCCATTCGGCTTTCTTCGCTGACGCTTTCATCTCATCTCACTGACCGCGAACAAAGATGATCGCGAACGCACCAAATTGTGCGTTCTTGCGAAGCTAATCGATATCGAACATATCGTCACGAACATAATGTGCGTAACGATAGGAAAGGTATCGCAATGAAGATCGGAATCAGCGGCGCTAGCGGACAGCTCGGAAGGTCCGTCCTGGCAGAACTGCTGGCAAGGGACCCGCACCAGGAGCTCGTGGGCATCTCGCGTACCCCGGAGACTGTACAGCCTCCCGCGGCAGGGCGCCTCGGCGACTACGATCGGCCGGAAACGCTCATCAAAGCCTATGAAGGGATCGAGCGACTGCTCATCATCCCAAGCGCCGACGTCCGCCCGGGCCTGCGCGATCGTCATTTCATTACGGCCATCGACACTGCGGTGGGCGCCGGAGTCAAGCATATCGTGTTGATGTCCTCGGCCGCCACCCGCGAGGCGCCTGCACGCGAGATGTACGCTGCCTATTGGGCGGGTGAGCAGCACTTGATGAGGACGGCGCCGCGCTGGACCATTCTGCGGATGAACTATTACGCCGAGTCGTTTGCGCAGGTGGCAGCGATGGCGCTCGGATCGGGGGGCCTGCCAGGCCTCGGCGAGAACCGCGTCGCCTTCGTGTCCCGGGAGGACGTCGCGGCCGCAGCAGCAGGCGCGCTGCTTGGTGAGGGTCACGCCGGAGCCATTTACAGTACGACGGGTCGCGCGGCACTGACCGGCGCGGAACGCGCCGCCCTTATATCTGAAATCACGGGAACGCCCTTACGCTTCTTGGTGCTGGACGAAGCGCAACTTCGCGGCGGGCTTTTGCAGGCAGGTATCCCCCCGGAGTACATTGACGCCATGGTCGATATCGAAAGGCGGTTCGCGGCGGGCGACTTCAATATCGTGACCGGCGACGTGGAACGTCTGTCAGGCCGCGAACCGCGGTTGTTGCGCGAGGTCCTTACCGCCACCCTCCGATAACGGACCGCACCAAACAGGCTACCTGATCACCTCCCAGAAGATCACGACCTCCGCCACGAATGCGAGCGTGAACAGGATGGTTCGCACATAGGGAACGCCGGCCAGGTAGACGACGGCGTGGGCAAGCCGCAGATAGAAGAAGCTTGCGGCACAGAACGCGGTCGTTGCATTGGCCTGGCCCGCAAGTTGCGCGACGATGACCAATGTTGCAAACGGCGCGAACACCTCGATCGCATTCAGGTGGGCGCGGTTCGCACGCTGGCCCCATGCGGGCACCGGCCGCGGCAGAGCAGGATCGGCATAATTCTTCGGCTCGAGCGGGCCGTTGGTCTAACCTGGCAGACGATATAGGGAATCCACAAGGCGGCGGTCAGCATCGCCGTCAACACGAGATATTTGAGGTCGGTCGTCATCTGCGCCTCCTGGAAGGATGCCGCCAGCCGCGCGATGTGGCCGGTCGGCCCTATCCAGACGTACGGGCCGGCGCCGGTTCGACAGCGCCGGGCGGTTTTCTTGATCACTCGATCGTGCGCAACAGTGAGGTCGATCCCGCCGCCGCGGTGCATCTCCGCCCGGTTTCGGCCACTCTGGCGCCGCGTTCCCCCGCCCTGTAGACTCGCAAGCCGGGGCCGGTTTGGGGGATTGATGGGTCTGACGTTGAACTTGAAGACTATTCTGGTCGCGATCGCGGTGATCGCGGTGTCGTTTTTCGCGAGCCTGAAGGCCATGGACTGGCTGTCGCCGCGCGGCGCAGGAACAGCGCCCGCGGTCACGCAGTTGCCGCCGCTGCCACCGGTTTCGAAGAGCTCGATCGTGGTGGCGCCGGTTGCGATCTCGCTGTCGGCGATCCGCGAGGCTGCCGACAAGAGCGCGGCGCGCAATTTCACCGGCAAGGCCGACAATCCGGTCTCGCAGATCCTGCAGGACGCCGATATCGGCTGGACGGCTTCGCGCGGGCCGATTGCCGCGAGCGGCGACAAGGACGTGCTGACGCTGTCGACGCCGATCAGCGGCAAGCTCAACGTCACGGGATCGCTGTCCTCGAAAGCGACCGGCGCGCTCGGCGAGGCGCTCGGCAGCGTGCTCGGCAACAACGCCGCCAAGCAGATTGGCGCCGTCAACATCAAGAACCTGAATGCCAGCGCCGAGATCAAGGGCAACGTGGTCATCACCTCGCGCCCGAAACTTGCCACCAACTGGCACCTCGAGCCGAATCTCGGGGCGCAGGTCAATCTCGGCGACACCAACCTCTCGGTCGCCGGCGCCAAGGTCAACGTGCCGGCGCAGGTCAATCCGCTGATCGACAAAACCGTTGGCGATCAGCTCAACGTGGTCGCCGAACGTATCCGCAACGATCCGAGCCTGCGCGAGAATGCGAAAGCGCAGTGGATCAAGGCCTGCCGCTCGATGCCGCTGGGCTCGGGATCCTCGGCCGCACTGCCGCCGCTGTGGCTGGAGATGAAGCCGATCCGTGCGATCGCGGCGCAGCCGCGCGTCGATGCGCAGGCCGTGACACTCCTGCTTGGCATCGAGGCCGAGACCCGCGTCACCACGACCCAGACCAAGCCCGAGTGCCCCTTCCCCGAAAAGATCTCGATCGTGCCGCCGACCGGCACCGGCGTGAACATCGGCGTGCCGATCGACGTGCCCTTCACCGAGATCAACAAGCTCATCGCTGCTCAGATGGTCGGCCATACCTATCCGGAAGACGGCTCGGGTCCGGTCGACGTGACCGTGAAGAGCGTCAACGTGGTTCCCTCGGGCGACCGGCTGCTGATCTCGCTTCTGGTGCGCGCCAAGGAGAAGAAGAGTTGGTTCGGCCTCGGTGCCGAGGCAACCGTGCACATCTGGGGGCGGCCGATGCTCGACCAGGCGCAGCAGACGCTGCGGCTCGCTGACATCCAGCTCGCGGTGGAGTCCGAGGCCGCATTCGGGCTCCTTGGCGCCGCGGCGCGCGCCGTGGTGCCGCATTTGCAGCAGGCGCTGGTGCAGAAGGCGACGCTCGACCTCAAGCCGATCGCCGCCAACGCACGCGACAAGATCGCGGCCGCGATCGCCGATTACCAGAAGACCGAGGACGGCCTGCGCGTCGAGGCGAATATCGACAGCCTGACGCTCGCCGACATCGCGTTCGATTCCAAGACGCTCCGCATCATCGCGGAAGCCGGCGGCTCGCTGAACGTGTACGTGACGAAGCTATCGGGGATGTGAGAAGTTCGTCTCGAAGCTTCTCACATGCGCAACTGCAGTAGCCCGGATGGAGCGCAGCGCAATCCGGGACCACCGGTCCCGCATTCCGCTACGCTGCATGCGGGCTACTAATCCAGGCGCTGCTCCTCTTTCCGTTCCTACGGGGAGAGGCGAAGGAACAGCGCCCGCCCCTTCCCTTTTTGCATTCCGCTATGACGGGGATCGCTTAGCTGCGGCCACCGATTGCCGCTAGAACCATTCCCGTAACGAAGCCCAAAGAAACAACGCCCAGGGAGAGAACAAACCATGCATAAACTGTTTGCCGCCGTCGCGGCGGGTCTTGCTGTTGCGGCCAGTGGCAGCGCGGCGCAGGCGCAGATTTCCGACGACGTCGTCAAGATCGGCGTGCTCACGGACATGTCGAGCCTCTACGCCGACGCCACCGGCAAGGGCTCGCTCGCCGCGGTGCAGATGGCAGTAGCCGATTATGGTGGCAAGGTCGCCGGCAAGCCGGTCGAGGTGGTCGCTGCCGACCATCAGAACAAGCCCGACGTCGGCGTCAATATCGCGCGGAACTGGTACGACAACGAGAAGGTCGACGCGATCTTCGATGTGCCGACCTCGTCGGTGGCGCTGCCGATCTCGGCGCTGACGCGCGAGAAGAACAAGATCAACATCAATTCCGGCGGCGGCTCGTCCGACATCACGGGCGCCCAATGCTCGCCCAACACGGTGCACTGGACCTACGACACTTATGCGCTGTCGAACGTCGCAGGCAAGGCGATGGTGAAGCGCGGCGAGGACACCTGGTACTTCGTCACCGCCGACTACGCCTTCGGCCAGGCGCTGGAGCGCGACGCCGCCAACGTCGTGAAGGAGAGCGGCGGCAAGGTGCTCGGCGACGTCCGCCATCCGCTCAACTCCTCCGACTTCTCATCCTTCCTGCTCCAGGCACAGGCCTCCAAGGCCAAGGTCGTGGCGCTGGCGAATGCCGGCGGCGATACCACCAACGCGCTGAAGCAGGCGTCCGAGTTCGGCCTCACGCAAGGCGGGCAGAAGATGATCGCGCTGCTCCAGGAGATCACCGACACGCATTCGCTCGGCATCAAGGCGACGCAGGGCCTGATCGTCACCGATGCTTTCTATTGGGACATGAACGACGAGACGCGCGCCTTCTCAAAGCGCTTCAACGACAAGGTCGGACACATGCCGACCATGATCCAGGCCGGGCTCTATTCGGCGACCATGCACTATCTGAAGGCGATCGAGGCCATCAAGACCGACGAGGCGCCGAAGGTGATGGAGCAGATGCGCGCCACCCCGATCAACGACTTCTTCGCCAAGAATGGCAAGATCCGCATCGACGGCCGCATGGTGCACGACATGTATCTGTTCGAGGTCAAGAAGCCCGAGGAGTCCAAGGGCGAGTGGGACCTCTACAAGCTGATCGCCACCGTGCCCGGCGACGAGGCATTCCGTCCGCTCGACAAGGGTGGCTGCCCGCTGGTGGGGCATTGAGCTTTCACAAGCTCCGCAATGACGAAGACACGACAACGCGCCCGGACCAGCCGGGCGCGTTGCGTTTGAACGTCAATTGAACCGCATTACTCCGAGTACTTGAACTCCGGCATCTTCTTCAGATCGTCCTTGGTTGCGTTGAACACGGCGTGGTCCGGATACCACTTCGACGAAGACGAGGTCGAAGACTTGCTGGTGCTCGGCGCGGCGCCCGTGGTCGTGCTTGATGGCGGGCTGCCAGGCGGCTTGGTGTTGCTGGCCGTGCCGCTATAGGAGACCGGCTCGGTCGAGAATTTCACCTTGTCGAACGGCACAGCGACGAGGTGCTCGCCCATGCCGAGGAAGCCGCCGACGCCCAGCACGACGAGCTTGATGTTGCCGCTCTTGTCCATCAACAGATCATTGACCGAACCGACGCTCTCGTTGGCGTCGTTGTAGACCTTCAGGCCCACCACTTTCGACGCGCGCCAGTCACCCGATGCCGACGACGTCGTCGTGGTTGCCGCGTTCGATGCCTTGTCAGTGGTCGTCGGATTCTGGGCAAACGCGACAGTTACAAGCAACGCGGAACCGGCAAGGCCGGCCGCGATCGATTTCATCAACATGATGTCCTCTCCTTCATCGAAAACTCGTGCGGAGAGAACCTCGCATGTCGGGCGGCAGTTCCAAACCTGCGGCAATTTCGTTGCACGCTTCGCGCGCGTTGCATCGCGACGCAAGTTCCGCAACGAAGAGATTTTGAATCGAACGCGAAGGCCGCGCACAGTTCCCCGCCGACTCGTCACGCGTCCTGGGAGACGCGCGAGAGACGACGGGGACTGCGCCGACCTGGCGTCGCGGTCAGGTCTTGTAGTCGATGAGCAATGCGGAGATCTGCGAGCTGCTCGACGAGCTGTTCGCATTTCCGGAAGCGCCGTAAGACGAGGTCGACGACGACATCGATTGCTGGAGTGCCTGGAGGAATTGCTGGAGGATCTCGGCGGTGGTGCTGTCGCTCGAGCTGCTGCTGGTCGAGTCCGTCGAGGAGCTGGACGAGGTGGAGGAGCTGTCGTCCGACGGTGGCGGGCCGGGCGGCGGTCCGCCTGCGCCTCCCGGGCCACCGGCGCCGCCTGGGCCGTTGGCGAAGGTGGACTGGAACACGCCCTTCAGCTCGGTGGCCTGGTCGGAGGTCAGCGTACCGTTCGAGACCTCATTGGCGATGAGGTCGTCGATCTTCGACTTCATGTCCTCCGGCGAGGATGTGGTGTCGCTGGACGAATCGCTCGATCGGCTCTGCTGGATCGCCGAATCGATGTCGGTGAGCGCGGTCGACAGGGCGGATTGATCCGACGACGAGATCGTGCCGGCCGAGACCTCCGACTGCAATTCCTGCTGCAACCGCTGCAGCGGCGACTGATAGGTGCCGGCGGAGGCCGCCGAGATCGAAGTCATGATGGCTCCGTGGGTTTTGCGGGGTTCCTTAACTTACGGCGCCACGGTATGGTTAACGGGCTTAACGAGACCTTGCCGTCACCCTTTCAGGACGTTACCGGACGTTGCGGAAAGCGCCTTCAGAAACATCCGGAAACAAAAAACTTCGCCCTTCAAACCGAATCTCCGACAAACAGAGCACATGGCTATTCCTTCGCCCAACATCCTGGTCGTCGAGGACGACCGCGAAACTCGGACGTTGATTGCGAAATACCTGCGCAACAACGCCTGCAACGTCACCGCCGTCAGCGACGGCCGCGAGATGACGCGCGCGATGGCCGACCATCGCGTCGACCTGATCATCCTCGACGTCATGCTGCCCGGCGAGGACGGCTTGAGCCTCTGCCGCAAGGTGCGCTCTGAGGCGCAGACGCCGATCATCATGCTGACCGCGCGCGGCGAGGACGTCGATCGCATCGTCGGGCTCGAGATGGGCGCGGACGACTACCTGCCGAAACCGTTCAATCCGCGCGAGCTCCTGGCGCGGATCAACGCGGTGCTGCGCCGGCAGGCCGCGGCGCAGGCCGCCAGCTCGATCGAAGGCGCGAGCACGCTGGCCTTCGAGGGCTGGCGCATCGACCTGCGACTGCGCGAGCTGCGCAACCCCGACGGCGCGCGCGTCGCGATGACGAGCGCGGAGTTCGACCTGCTGCGCACCTTCTGCGAGCGACCCGGCCGCGTGCTGTCGCGCGACAGTCTGCTGGATCTCACGCAGGGCCGCGCCACCGGCTCGTTCGAGCGCTCCATCGACGTGCTGGTCAGCCGCATCCGCCGCAAGATCGAACCCAACCCGCAGGATCCCACCATCATCAAGACGGTGCGCTCGGGCGGCTATCTGTTCACGCCGAGGACGGAAGCGGTTACGGCGCCCCTGAACAGCTGACCTCAAGCGGCCTGCCATGAATCTGTTCGGGTTCTTCCATCTCAGGAGCATCGGCGGACAGATCGCCGCCCTCGTCGTGGCGTCGATCATCGCGCTTCACCTGATCCTCACCGCCAGCTTCCTGATCAGCAGGCCGGACCGCGCCGAGATGCCGCCGGATAGCTCGCATCAACTGGCCAATGCCGCGCTGCTGCTCGGCAGCTCCGGCGCGAGCGAGCGGCCGCGGCTCATCGCCGACATCGCCCGCGCGTTCCCCTCACTCGACATCGTCGAGCTCGCGCCAGGCACGGCCACTGCGATCGAGGACACCGAAGGCCAGCACCTGCACGGCATCCGCCGACACCTCGGTCACGGCTACAAGGTGATGGCGCTGTCGCCCGACGGCGACGAGCACCGGGTCGGCATCCAGTTGCCCGACGGCACGATGATTGCCGGCCGCGTCGAGCCGGGACCGCGGCCGCCGCGGTTCTGGGGCGGGCCGTGGATGATGACGCTGCTGTTCGCGCTGATCAGCGTCACCATGCTGGGCCTGTGGGCCGCACATGCGCTGGCCCGCCCGCTGTCATCGTTCGCGCGCGCCGCCGAAGGCTTCAGCCTAGACGGCACTGCCGAGCCCTTGCCGGAGCGCGGGCCTGAAGAGATCCGTTCCGTCGCTCGCGCGCTCAATCGCATGCAGGAGCGGATCGCGGGGCTGATGGCCGACCGCACCAGGATGCTGGCGGCGATCAGCCATGACCTGCGCACACCGATCACGCGGCTGCGCCTGCGCGCGGAGTTCATCGAGGACGAGACGCATCGCAAGCGCATGCTGATCGACCTCGACCAGATGCGGTCGATGCTGGAATCGGTGCTCTCACTCCTGCGTAACGACCGCAGGATGGAAGCGGTGACGCTGGTCGACATCGCAAGCACGCTGCAACTGATCGCCGACCAGTTCGCCGACATGGGCTACACCGTGCATTACGATGGTCCCGCCCAGGCGACCGCCGCGGCGCGTCCCGACGATCTGCATCGCGGCATCACCAACCTCGTCGAGAACGCGGTGCGCTTCGGCGCCGAGGTGACGATCCGCCTCGACGTCGCCGGCACCAGGCTCACCATCGACGTCGAAGACGACGGTCCCGGCATTTCCGACGAGCGCAAGCAGGAGATGCTGGAGCCATTCGTGCGCGGCGACGACGCGCGCAACATGGACGACACCACCGGCTTCGGGCTCGGCCTTTCCATCGCACGCGCGATCGCGATCGCCCATGGCGGCGAGTTGTCGCTGCACGATCGCCAGCCGAACGGCCTGATCGTGCGCATGCAGTTGCCGATCTGGCAACCGAACCGCCTGGCGGCGTAATGCGAATGCTTCAGGCGGCGAGCGCGTGCTCGGGAGCCGGCTCGTCGTAGATCGCGATCGCCTCGAAGCGATATCCGCAGGCGCGGCATTTCCACAGATAGGAAACCCGGCCATTGCCCGGCTCGATCCAGTCGGGATGCGCGATCCGCGTGCCGCATTGCGCACAGGGGTTTTGCTTGGGGATGTCGCCGATGTCCGCTTGAATCAGGTCAGAGTGCGTCAGGTCTGATTGAATCAAATCTGATCTGGTCATGGCACGTCTCCCGATACGTGTTTTTTTGATTTGTGCTTTTTTAGCCATTCTTCGGCAGATGCGCGAATGGACAGGCCCGCTGTCGCGTGCGGCCTCAGCCTGCTGCACCTCACCTGGAGCCAACTTAACGCATGTTTAAGTCGTAAAGACGACGGCGCGCCCGGAAATTTTTGACGGCGACGTTTCGCCACATCATCGCCGTGTTCCACGGGCCTAACGCGAACAGGCAGGTCAATTCGACCGAGAGATATTCGATGAAAGCTTTAATCGTTGCCGCCGCAATTACGGCCGGAGTGTCATTGTCGCACGCTGCAGTCGCGGGCGAAGCGGAGTATTCCGAGATGGTTGCCGCGCATGCGCGCGCGAACGGCGTGCCGGAAGCGCTTGTTCACCGCGTCATCATGCGTGAAAGCCGCTATCAGCCGCATCTGATCGGCCATGGCGGCACGATCGGGCTGATGCAGATCAAGCTCGCGACCGCCCGCGGGGTCGGCTACGGCGGGGATGCCGCAGGCCTGCGCGATCCCGAGACCAACCTCACCTATGCCGTGAAATACCTCGCCGGCGCCTATCGCGCCGCGAATGGCGATTACGGCCGAGCTATTCGTTATTATGCAGGCGGCTATTACTACGCCGCAAAGCAGCAGCGGATGCAGATGGCGCAGCAGGCGGATGCGGTCGGCAATGCCTGGCTAGAGCCTAACGGCAACCCGCAGCCAATGTTCGCGCCGCACAAGCGGCTGGCGCGAAACGTCGCCAACGCGAGGGCGCAGGCCCAGAAATAGATTCTCGTGTCCCGGGCGCATTGCGGCGCGAAGTGCCGCAGTGCTGAACCGGGACCCATGCCGGTTCCGACCTCATGTCTCCTTATCTGGGCCCCGGCTCTGCGGCGCACCGCGATCGCGCTGCGCCGCGTCCGGGGTACGATTTGGGGATACGCGTTGACACACAGCGTCACTGGCATACATTAGCGTTGTTCCGAGGGGTGCTCCGAGGAGGAGCTGAGATACCGCTAAATGGGTGGGAACGCCCAGGACCGCGGTGACCCTTTGAACCTGATCCGGGTCATGCCGGCGAAGGGACAGGGATGTACCAGACGACCAAACGACCGGATTCACCGGTTTCCATCATCGGCGCAGGCATCGCAGGGGCCTGGCAGGCGCTGCTGTTCGCGCAGGCCGGCCACGCCGTCACTCTGCACGAGCGCAGTGACGCGGCAATGACGGACGCCACCAGCCACTGGGCCGGCGGGATGCTCGCGCCCTATTGCGAGGCCGAGGTCGCCGAGCCCATCATCAGCCGGCTCGGCCTGCGCTCCCTCGACATCTGGCGGCGCGAATTGCCGGATACGCCATTCAACGGCTCGCTGGTCGTGGCGCTCCCGCGCGAGCGCAACGATTTCGAGCGTTTTGCGAGGATGACGCAGGGCCATCGGCGGCTTGATGCCGCCGGCCTTGCGGCGCTCGAGCCGTCGCTCGAAGGGCGCTTCCGCGAGGCGCTGTTCTTCCCGACCGAGGGCCATGTCGAGCCGCGTCGCGTGCTGCCGAAGCTGCACGAGCGCATCCGCGCCGCCGGCGGCACCATCAAGTTTTCCAGCGACGTCAGCGCCAACGATCTCGATGGCATCGTGATCGACTGCCGCGGGCTTGCCGCACGAGAGGAACAATCGGAGCTGCGCGGCGTCAAAGGCGAGATGATCCTGATCGAGACCAGCGAGGTCCAGCTTGCCCGCCCGGTCCGGCTGATCCATCCGCGCTGGCCGCTCTACGTGATCCCGCGCGAGGCGGGCCTGTTCATGCTGGGCGCGACCTCGATCGAGGCGGAGGACACCGGCGTCAGCGTCCGCTCCGCGCTGGAGCTGCTCGGCGCGGCCTATGCCGTGCACCCCGCTTTCGGCGAAGCCCGCATCGTCGAATTCGGCTCCGGTCTTCGACCCGCCTTCCCCGACAATTTGCCGCGCATCGGCGTTCGCGGCGACTGGATCGCCGTCAACGGCCTCTACCGCCACGGCTTCCTGCTCGCGCCGGCGCTCGCCGAGCTGACGCTCGCTTACGTCGAGCGCGGCCAGATCGACAATGAGGTGATGCAATGCGCGTGAACGTCCAATGCGTTTGACAATCAACGGCGAGCAACGCGAGGTGAATTCGGCGAGCGTGGGCGCGCTACTCACCGAGCTCGACTACGAAGGCACGCATTTCGCCATCGCGCTCAACTACGACGTGGTGCCGAAAAGCCGCTGGGCCGAGACGAGCCTCAGGGACGGCGACGAGATCGAGATCATCACGCCGCGGCAGGGAGGATGAGGTGATGAAGGCACACACGCCGGCCACACCGCTGATGTTGCGCGAGCACACGCCACATACTCCGCTGTCATCGCCCGACTTGATCGGGCGATCCAGTACGCCGCGGCCTCTCGGTTCTAGCCGCGCCGCCTCTGGAATGCTGGACCCCCGCTGGAGCCTGTCATCGGGCTCGCCGAAGGCGAGGCCCGGTGGCGGGGATGACAGCTGCATTAGGGGAACGATCGACTGTCACAACAACGGCCTTTGGTTATGGGTCCCGGCCTTCGCCGGGACGACAGAGTCTATTGAGGAGACACCTCAGACATGGTGACCTTCTACGGCAAATCCTTCGCCTCCCGCCTGCTCATCGGCAGCGCGCTCTATCCCTCGCCCGCGATCATGCAGGCCGCGATCCGCGCATCTGGCTCGAACATCGTGACCGTATCGCTGCGGCGCGAGGCGGCCGGCGGCAAGACCGGGGACACCTTCTGGAACCTGATCCGCGAGCTCGACGTCACCGTGCTGCCGAACACCGCCGGCTGCCGCAGTGTGCGCGAGGCTGTGACCACCGCAAAGCTCGCGCGTGAATTGTTCGGGACGTCCTGGATCAAGCTCGAAGTCATCGCCGACAACGACACGCTTCAGCCCGACGTCGTCGGTCTCGTCGAAGCCGCCACCATCCTGATCAAGGACGGCTTTGAGGTCTTCCCCTATTGCACCGAAGATCTCTCCGTCGCGAACCGGCTGGTCGACGCCGGCTGCAAGGTGGTGATGCCGTGGGCCGCGCCGATCGGCAGCGCCAAGGGCATCATCAACCGCGATGCCCTGAAACTGCTGCGCGAGCGACTGCCCGACGTCACGCTGGCGGTCGACGCCGGCATCGGCGCTCCGAGCCACGCCGCCCATGCGCTCGAGCTCGGCTATGACGCCGTGCTGCTCAACACTGCAATCGCAAAAGCCGCCGATCCCGTCGCGATGGCGAATGCCTTCCGCCTCGGCGTCGAGGCCGGCCGCACCGCTTACGAGGCCGGGCTGATGGACGCCCGCGACTTCGCCTCCCCGTCAACCCCTGTCGTTGGGACCCCGTTCTGGCATGCCGTATCCTGATCGCAACGCGTATCCTGATCCCTTCTACGCCGTCGTCGACAGCCTCGCCTGGGTCGAGCGCCTGGCCAAGCTCGGCGTCGGCACGATCCAGCTCCGCGCCAAGAATCTGAACGACGCCGAAGCGCTCCAGATCGTTACCGACGCGCTCGCGGTGACGAACGGCACGCCGGCAAAACTCGTCGTGAACGACTATTGGCGCGCGGCGATCGTCGCCGGTGCAAAGCATCTGCATCTCGGTCAGGAGGACCTGGTCGACGCCGACCTCAAGGCCATCCGCGATGCCGGCCTGACGCTCGGCATCTCCACCCATGACGACGCAGAGCTTGCGACCGCGCTCGCGGCCGAGCCCGACTACGTCGCGCTGGGGCCGATCTTCTTCACCACGCTGAAATCGATGCGCTTCGAACCGCAGGGCATTCCAAAGATCACCGAATGGAAGAAGCGCGTCGGCAGCATCCCGCTGGTTGCGATCGGCGGCATCAAGTTCGAGCACGCCGCGGAGATCTTTGCAGCGGGCGCGGATTCCATCGCCGTCGTCAGCGACGTCACGCAGAATGCCGACCCGGATGCGCGGGTCAAACAATGGCTCGGGCTTAGTAGCAAGGAGGCTGCGTGATGCATCTCGTTACACACACCGCCGTCATCGCCCGGCTTGACCGGGCGATCCAGTACGCCGCGGCTTCTCCGTATTACGGTACGGCCTCTGGAATACTGGATCCCCGCTGGAGCCTGTCATCGGGCTCGCCGAAGGCGAGACCCGGTGGCGGGGATGACAGCGGCATTTGTCTTTCGCGCAGCGATACCAACGAAGCAGCGATACCAACGAATTAGTAAGGAGGATCTTTCATGAACATCCGCTCCAACCCTGAAAAAACCATCCCCGCCGTCACCACCGGCCCGCTGCCCTCCTCGCGCAAGATCTTTGCTTCGCCCGAGGCAGCGCCCGATCTGCGCGTGCCGCTGCGCGAGATCATCCTCTCCGAAGGCGCCGGCGAGCCGAACCTGCCGGTCTACGACACCTCGGGCCCCTACACCGATCCGAGCGTGACGATCGACGTCAACGCGGGCCTCTCCCGCAATCGCAAGGCCTGGGTGCTGGAGCGCGGCGGCGTCGAGGAGTATGAGGGCCGCACGATCAAGCCTGAGGACAATGGCGGCGTCTCCGCCGAGAAGGCCGCCCGTGCGTTCAGTGCCTATCACAAGCCGCTGCGCGGCCTCGACGGCCACAAGATCACGCAGCTCGAGTTTGCCCGCGCCGGCATCATCACCAAGGAGATGATCTACGTCGCCGCGCGTGAAAACCTCGGCCGCAAGCAGCAGCTCGAGCGCGCGGAAGCGGCGCTTGCCGACGGCGAAAGCTTCGGCGCCGCGGTGCCCGCCTTCATCACGCCGGAGTTCGTGCGCTCCGAGATCGCGCGCGGCCGCGCCATCATTCCGAGCAACATCAACCACAGCGAGCTCGAGCCGATGATCATCGGCCGCAACTTCATGACCAAGATCAACGCCAATATCGGCAACTCGGCGGTGACCTCGTCGGTCGAGGAAGAGGTCGAGAAGATGGTGTGGGCGATCCGCTGGGGCGCCGACACCGTGATGGACCTCTCCACGGGCCGCAACATCCACACCACCCGCGAATGGATCCTGCGCAACGCGCCGGTGCCGATCGGCACCGTGCCGATCTACCAGGCGCTGGAGAAATGCGACGGCGACCCCGTCAAGCTGACCTGGGAGCTCTACAAGGACACGCTGATCGAGCAGTGCGAGCAGGGCGTCGACTATTTCACGATCCACGCCGGCGTGCGCCTGCAATACATCCACCTCACCGCCAACCGCGTCACCGGCATCGTGTCGCGCGGTGGTTCGATCATGGCGAAGTGGTGCCTGGCGCATCACAAGGAGAGCTTCCTCTACACCCATTTCGACGAGATCTGCGACCTCATGCGCAAGTACGACGTCTCGTTCTCGCTCGGCGACGGCCTGCGTCCGGGCTCGATTGCAGATGCCAACGACCGCGCGCAGTTTGCCGAGCTCGAGACGCTGGGTGAGCTCACCAAGATCGCGTGGGACAAGGGCTGCCAGGTCATGATCGAGGGCCCCGGCCACGTGCCGATGCACAAGATCAAGATCAACATGGACAAGCAGCTCAAGGAGTGCGGCGAGGCGCCGTTCTACACGCTTGGGCCGCTGACCACCGACATCGCGCCGGGCTATGACCACATCACGTCAGGCATTGGCGCCGCCATGATCGGCTGGTTCGGCTGCGCCATGCTCTGCTACGTCACGCCGAAGGAGCATCTGGGTCTCCCCGACCGCAACGACGTCAAGACCGGCGTCATCACCTACAAGATCGCGGCCCACGCCTCCGATCTCGCCAAGGGTCACCCGGCCGCCCAGCTCCGCGACGACGCGCTCTCCCGCGCCCGTTTCGAATTCCGCTGGACCGACCAGTTCAACCTCGGACTCGACCCCGACACCGCAAAGAGCTTCCACGACGAGACGCTGCCGAAGGAAGCCCACAAGGTCGCCCACTTCTGCTCGATGTGCGGTCCCAAATTCTGCTCGATGAAGATCACGCAGGACGTGCGCGACTATGCGGCGACGCTGAACGATCCGAACAATGTCGGCATGTCGATGGCTGGCACCATCGAGGACGGCATGGCCAAGATGAGCGAGAAGTTCAAGGAGATGGGCTCGAGCGTGTACCTGGATGCGGAGAAGGTGAAGGAGAGTAACCGGGCGCTGTGAGACTCTCTGCCCGTCGTGTTCGAGCTTGATCCGAACATCCAGCGAAAGTGAAGAGGCCGGGCGAAAGCCCGGCTTTCTGTTTAACCACCTAAAGAGATGCACCCGGGTGAGAGCGCCGCTGCTTCAGCTCAACGACGCCAATTCACGCGCGAGATTGTCGCGAGCGCGCCGATCGTACTTCGCGGCGAAGCCGGCATCGGGATAGATGACCGGGCGGGCGGCAAACCGGCGAAGCACCCTGGCGCGGCCGGCGCGATAGTCGGCATCGCTGACGTGGATGAACTCCTGCCGGATGGCGGCGGCATAGGCATCGTAGCGTGCAGGCTCTGCGCCGAGGATGCTGAGGTCGATCGCGATCAGGATCGCGCCAAGGCGATCATCCGCCTTGACCTCGTGCGTTTTCGTCAGGCGGATCAAGCGGCCGACTTCGAGGCTGATATCGGCGCCGACGTGCCGTTCGGCCAGTTGGGCGCTGAGCTCTTCGTTATCCGATCGGGTCGGATCGTAGACGACGTCGTGCCACCAGATCGCCTCCGTCAGGATCTCGCGCTCGCGCACTGAGAGCGCTTCCACCTGCGCCAGCGCAGCGAGACAGTCCTCTATGTGCGCGAGGTTGTGATAGTGGCGGCCGGGTGCCGCATAGGCGGCAGCCAATTCTTCACGGTTCATCACCAAGGTATAGGATACGAAGGGTAGAAATGGTAGCCGTCGGTCCGAGCCGCCGGCTCGCCCACCGCATGCGAGTTTCATTGGCCCCTTCGATGTCCGACAGCAAGCGTAGCCCGGATGAGCGAAGCGATATCCGGGATTCGCTGCCACCCCGCATATCGCTGACGCTCATGCGGGCTACAAAACCTATGGACCTCTGATTTGCCCGTGACCGCCTTCCACCGCCTCCCCGACCAGCTTCGCGCCAACCTCCGCCTGGTCTTCGTCGGCACCGCCGCCAGCACCCGCTCAGCCCAACTCGGGCACTACTACGCCCATCCCGGCAACCGCTTCTGGCGCGCGATCCATGAGGTCGGCATCACGCCGCGGCGCTACCAGCCGGGCGAATTCGCCGCGCTGCTCGAACTCGGAATCGGCTTCACCGATCTCTCCAAGTCTGGCGCGGGAATGGATTACCAGATCGAGGCTGAAACGATCGACGTGGCGGGGTTTCGGAGCAAGATGGAGAAGTATCGTCCGAAGACGATCGCGTTCACGAGCAAGAAGGCTGCGAGCCTGTTCTACGGAAAGCCGTCCGCGATGATCTCGCTCGGGCGGCAGCAGGCTGATGGGCAATTTCCTGACGTGTTCGTCCTCACCTCCCCGTCCGGCGCCGCATCCGGCCATTGGACGTTGGAGCCTTGGCGCGAGCTTGCGGCGTGGATCGCTGCTTAGGGTGGGTTCGGAATAGCACCCCACACTCGGCGTCGTCCCGGCGAAGGCCGGGACCCATAACCCCAGGGAGCGGTTTGGCGAAGATTCGTCGCCCGGTACTCCTGCCACCCGCAGTCGATAAATCACGCGGTATGGGTCCCGGCCTTCGCCGGGACGACACCTGTGGATTTGGCAACGCAATGCTGTCAAAAATGCCACGTAGCTTTGCTCCCGCGTTGCGCATCTCGTGTATCTCGCTCCGCGGATCGATGGAGAGCTTGCACCCATGCTGACCCTCTATTCCTACCCTCAACTCTTCGGCGTCGCCGACAACAACGGCTATGGCCTCAAGGTCTACGCCTTCCTGAAGCTCGCGGGCGTGCCGTTCGTGCACGAGCATGTGTTCGATGCCTCCGCCGCGCCGCGGGGGCAGCTACCCTATGTGGTCGACGACGGCGAGACGATCGGCGACAGCGAGACGATCATCGCGCACGCAATCGCGAAATATCGCCTGACGATCGATATCGGCCTCGCACCGGAACAGCGTCGGACCAATCTCCTCGTCACGCGCATGTTGGATGATCTCTACTGGGTGATGTCCTATTCGCGCTGGAAGGACGAGCGCTATGTCGGGGCGTTTTGCGACGCGTTCATGACGCAGCATCCGAAAGTGGATGCCGAGGGGCTGGAGAAGGCGAAGGCGTACAACGCGCAGCGCTATTATTTTCAGGGCATCGGCCGCTACACGCCCGACCAGGCCTATGCGCGGGGGCTCGCCGATCTCGAGGTGCTGGCCGAGATCGTGCCTGCGCAGGGTTTCGTGCACGGGCCGGCGCCGACCAGCGTTGATGCCGGCATCTACGGCTTTCTCGCCAACATCCACTTCTTCCCGATCCCGACGCCGCTGAAGGCCTTCGTCGATGCGCACGAGAATCTCGTCGCGCATTGCGAGCGGATTCATGCGGCGGTCGGTTCGTAGCTCGTAGGGTGGGCAAAGCAAAGCGTGCCCACCACTTCTGTCTCAGTCAAGGAAAGATGGTGGGCACGGCGCTTCGCGCCTTTGCCCACCCTACGCACCTCGTCTACCGCATCGTGATCGCAAGACCGCTGAGGTCCGCGTTCGCCATCAGGCCTACTTGCGTGCCGGAGAGCTCCAGCACGGCGCCCTTCTGGTTGGTCAGCACGATGGCGCGGGCGCCGGCGCCCACCGCGAGGCCGGCACCGGCGGCGCCGTAGACCCCGGCGACATCGGAGGGGCGGAAGATGTTGGAGACGCGGCCGCGCAGCACGGTCTTGGAGCCGCCGAACACGAGGCCGTAGTCGAGGCCGCCGGTCGAGAGCGGATAGGCGCGGCCGCGGAAGTTGAGCACGCCCGAGCCGCCCGAGCCGCCGATGATCCAGCCCGCCTTGTAGATCGTCAGCGTCACGAAGCCGCTGTCGGCCCGCGCGGCGGTGGAGAGGCCGGCGAAGGCGATGACGGCGACGAGCGCGGCGCGGAGGGTGGATGCGAACTTCATGAGGGCGGCTCCGGAAATGTTTGGTGGGGATAAGCGAATCAGGACGCGCGAATCTATCCGATGGATCGCGGCGGCAAAATGTTCGGCAGGCGACAGCAGCGCGCATGGTGCGCCCCCTCTCGCCGTGGGTGGGGAGAGGAGGACGGAACGCCACTGTGGAATTGTGCTGGTGATTTGCCCGACGTGTCAACCGCCTTTTCGGTCTTCCCGAATGGCACCTTTTCGTCCATTTCTACTTTGCATGGGGTTGTTTTCGACATTTTGTCGGAGCAGGGCGAGCCGCCTCCCCCGGAGGAGCGAAGCGATATCCGGGATCTTGATGAAATCCCGCATGTCGCTACGCTCATGCGGGCTACGCGACTCTCCATGACACGAGGTGACCCATGCCGATCCAGCATTTCGCACCGCCGCCGCACGTCAAGGCGCCGCCGCTGTCCTTTGCCACCCGCGTCGGCGATCTCCTGTTCATCTCGGGCATTCCCGGTTTCAACGCCCATGGCGCGCTGCCCGAGGGTTTTGAGGCGCAGTTCGCCAACGTCGTCATCAACATCAAGCGGGTGCTGACGGAGGCAGGCGCGACGGTGCACGATCTCGCCAAGGTCAATGTGCTGCTGACCCGTGCCTCCGATGTCGCACCGATGAATGCGCTCTATGCCGGCGCGTTCGGCCCACCGCCCTATCCGGCGCGCACCACCTGCGTGGTGCACGCGCTGCCGGACCCGAGGATGCTGATCGAGATCGAAGCGGTGGCGTCGCTGGCGAAGTGACACGAACGCATCGCAACTGACATATACGTGAACGATGGCAGCATCGGCTTGCAACGGGGACGCTTTTGCCGCACGAGTTTTGCACTTCACGTATCAACAAGGGGATAAATTTCAATGCGTCGCGTTCTTGCTGCTTGTGCCGTCGCCGGCATCGCCTCGTCGGTCTTTGCCGTGCCGGCGTCCGCCAAGGTCGGCTATTATGTGATCCGCTGGGACAACACCGGCATTTGCCAGATCTGGAACGAGGACCTGCGCTACAAGCCGACAGAGTGGCCGTCGACCTACAAGGTGGTCAGCAAATCATTGCCGACGTTCACCGCCGCCAATGACGTGCAGCTCAAGCTGCGGGCCGAGCGCCGCTGCACGCTGTAAGCGGAAAGCAGAGATCATCGATTTTGCGGGGCGGATGCGCTGACAGCGTCATCCGCCTTTTCATTGCACGGGCAGTTGCCCCTCATTTCCAGCCACATTCCTGCGATTTCCACCCGCTCGTCTTTGAACCTGTTTCGGCCAGGGAACTACTCACCTGTTGTCCGGGCTGCACTCCCCAAGCGGCCCGCGCCAGCCTTCCCAGACATTGTCGGGAGGAGCATCACATCTTTCATTTGAGGAGCTATCCATGCGTCGTTTTTCCATGCTGTGTGC